>NZ_DATCSL010000046.1:0-4469 GCF_036568485.1 Thiomicrospira sp. | reverse complement strand
AGCGGTTAAGAGCGTGTCTAGGCGGTGCTATCAGCCGTAATCTTAACAACCGTAGCTTGATACAGTGATACGGTCTTGATGACGCGATGGGCGATGAAGTCGGCATGACTAATCACATCAAATCCAAGGAATGCACTAAAGTGTTTGTGAGTATGCTAGAAAATACTCATAGATGCTTTAGGGTGAGTGTTCCTTGAAATCTGCTCAAGGCTCCAAAATCAGCATCGGAACTTACTTAGGCTAATTTAAATAGTATATAGCCCACTAGGCTATATACTATTAGACTTCAGAGAAAAATTTAGAATAGTTCTTATACAACAGTCATTTATTCAGTGAGTCGATATTGTCATAGTTGATTCATAAGCTTAGTGTGAATAGAACGAGATCTACGCTTTAGGTAAAGTCTCTTCCTAGCTCATAACTATTCTTTATCTTGGAACCTTGAATACTTTTATTTAATCAACATCCAAGGCGTTATCTTTGTTTTGAATAAGTATTAGATTATCTTGAGCTTTCTTGAGTTTATTTTGTAACACAGTCACTTGTTCTTGTTCTGATAGGTGACGGCTCGATAGCTCGCCATATTGCTTATTCAATATACTATGTTCAGCTTCAAGTTTAGCCTGTATTTGAGTCAGCTGCTCATAAAGTCCTGATAGCTTATCACGTTCAAAGGTTACCGCCTTTAGCTCTCCTTTGATCTCTGCGGTAGCAGTTTGTATCTCATTGCGTTCAGCTGTGACCGTCTTTAGCTCTGACTTAGTGGCTTTAAGCTCCGCCTTTAAACGTGCAATCTCTGCTTTATCGCTATCAGCTGTAGCTTTAAGCGTGGCTACCTCACCAAGACTACTAGTAAGCTCTACAGATTGCTTATCTAATGCGCTACGTGTCTCTACAAGCTGTGATTGTGCTGTTTCTGCTTTAGTTCGTTCAAGCTCTAATTGATGCTTAGTATCTGATAGCGTCTGTTTGGTAGCATCATGGTCAGCTGTGGCTTGCTGAGCCGCTTTAGTTGCTGTCTCCGCAGTAGTGGCCACTTCGTCCAGCTGCTGTAGTAGATCTGCTTGTTCACCCTCTAAGGTTTTAACTGCTTCTTGCGCTTCGTCCGTCTCTGCTTGTGCCTTAACCTTAACCACCTCTAGAGCTTCACGCTCCTTAGACAGCCTATCGTTCGCCATATCAATAGCTGTCTGCCACATATCAGCGCCAAGCGTGTGCAAGCGTTCAGTGATACCGCTAGGTAAATCCACTTGTTGCAGCTCTTGCTCTTCCTGCTGTTCTCGCTTCCAACTCTGCATCGCATCACTAATGGTAGTGAATGAGCCACCGCCTAGCGCCTTACGCACCTCTGCCAGTGTCGGCTTTATCCCTTGCTCCTGTAATCGGTCAGCTGCTGCATGAATATCTTGTGTGGTGAGTGCCATGATTTTGTATTCCTTGATAGTGCATTGTAGTATGTTGTATATAGTATAATACAATATACAACATACTACAATGCAAGGTGTAAAAAAACCCCAAGTCGTCTTGAGGTTATAACTTGTTGGCTAAGACTTAATGATCAGTTAGGTATTCTTCTAGGGCATCATTGATCATGTCCTGATAGTTACCGCCTGTCTGCTTGGCTCTGTCCTTAAACTTAGCAAGAATGCTTGGGCTGATAACACTGGCTTCTGTAGTAAGCGTTTGTGGTTTGATACTGCCACGGATCGCGCCTGACCAGTCGGTGATTTCTGGAATGTCCGATAGATCAATGTCGTCATCGCTAAGCGTTGCTAAGTACTCTAAGTCCGCTTGCTGCTTAGCCGTTAATGGCGGCAACTTATCTATGTGATAACTAACCTTGTTCATATTGTCTCCTTTCAATCTTTGTGGCACGCCTGGCAGAGATAATGCGTATAACCTCAGGCCATAGATTTCAAACACTGCAAAAGCATTGGCCTTTGACTCTTAAGTAAGCCATATATCATAATTGGTAGTAAACATAGTAATTACTTACCTTGACTGACTTTTGGTAAGTAGCTCTCAAGCGCTTTGTTTGGCTTGTTAAAGCTTTCAGGCTCCCGCTGTATGATGTTAATCATTTCACGCTTAAAACTATCAGTACTCATTTTACCGTCATAGCTTAAACCTGGGTGATCGTTATAGTCGTTCATAAACTGCACATTATCAACAATTGATTTGATCTTATCTTCTGACAATTTACCGTCTTTACCAGCAATTTTATCTAATAACTTTTTGTGAAATTTGAGCTTTAAGCCTTTATAGCCCTTCCCTCTTGCTTTTTTTTGATACTCTACACTGACTTTATAATTCGTATTTTCATTTATATCGTTGATAGCTGTTTCAATAACATATCTTCGCAACTCACTAAATTGCTTATACTTATCTTTAACACACATTACGTGTTTAAACTCTTCTATCGTAAACTCTTTGCTGTACTGGTATTGATTAACCCACATTACCACCAATTCATACATTTTTATTGAATGAATACTCGATAACTCACCTATTTCTAATAGCTTGTATTTAGTGAAATTAGCTTTAAGTTGCGTCAAATATGGCAGTATTTTATTTGCGAATGATAATACGACTTCTCCGTTATCCGGATCATAAACAATACTACTAACAAGCCTTGTTTGAAGCGTTTTATTCTCGGGCAAGCTCATAACAATATCGACGTCATATAAACGTTTGCTTGCGTTCTCTATGTCACGATAAACATTCTGTTCGTTCTTAGACTTCTTACCAAAAAACAATGATTTAATATCATCAACTGTTACTTTATATTCTGTGTCTTGCGTGACATTTGGTGCATCAGGCCTACTGTCAATTTGACTGATACAAGCAAGCATGAGCTCTTTATCCGTCTTTTGCATTGTGTACGTTGCTAGGATTAAATCATTTGACTGAACAACTAAGTTATTTTCCATTTCAACTCTGCGCCCATAGTTACATTTAACAAGATCTTATCATAAAATAGAGTTATAAAAAGAGTGTTTTTTATTTATCTCTGTTTTCTGCTCATTTACTCTGTTTTCTGCTCATTTACTCTTTTTCTTTCTTGTAAGGTATTGATTTTAACAGGGAAAAATAGCTCTCAAACAGGAATAAACAGGAGTAAACAGGATCAAATAAAAACCCTCAAAGAAACGGGTGATAAATTTTTTTGTGGATAAGTGAAAAATCATCACTTAAACCACGCAGCTTGCCTAAGCAATTTAACCCTGTGTAATGTTTTTTTAAGGATTAGATTAAGGGCTAAATCCTCGACTGGGTGCATTAGTTCTACTCACTTGATGCTGATAGGACTCTAAACCGTCCTGTAGTGCTCTGTGTTGGCTTTCAGAAAGCTTTCCGTCGTATTGCTCGGTAAACGTCTCTAAAGCGGCTTTAAGAGTCTCTGAGTAAGCTTTACGCTGGGTAGTTGGTAATGAGCTCATATCACGAAACGCAAATTTAAACTGCTGACACGTTTTATCTAAGGTATCTGCAAGATGTTCTTTAGCACATTTCCTCGCCTCAGCTGGGTGATTATCATTATCAATATAATCAGTTAACCATTCTGTATAGTTGAATGAGGAGACAACGTCTCGAGTCAGTCTACCAACGTCTCCTGCGCTACCGCCTAGCTTATTGATGATACTAGTTTTAAATGTCGCACGCTTTTGATCAATATCGTCCCTAAAGTCCTCAAAATGCTTAATAAGCGCCAGATACCGCTCTCGTTCAGCTTTAGGATCACGCAAAAGCTTGATAATGGATTTGTTATTTTCAACTAGCGTGTAATCAAAACGTTTGCCCACTTGCTGTAAGTGATCTCTAAACCCTAGCGCTTTATCTTTATCTTCAATACCAAGGCGCTTTGCAAACTCGCTAAGTATCGCAACTTGCCGCTGATCAAATTTATCAGGGGCGTCAGCCGCGGTTTCTCCTTGCGCCCATCTGATAGCCATATCATCACGATGACGTTGTATCAAGCGCATGGCTAGGTGTAGCTTCATACGTTCAGCATACTCAAAGATTCTCTCATCTTTGTGACGGTTTGCTCGAGTGTCTCGATCAATACGTCCTTGCTGTCGATCAAGTCGAGCAGCTCTTGCTCGTCGTGCTGCGTCATCGAAGGGGCTGGGGGCTGCTTTTGCTCGCTCTGCAATACCTTGATGGATGTCCTGAGCGATTGATTCGCTGTCTGTAGCTCTTTTTGTGTTTGCAGTAACCCATTGTTTTGAGTGCTCAACTCTGTATTTTGCTTTTTGGCTTCTTTCGTCTGTGCCATTAATCCACTTTGGTAGGTTTTCGCATCGTTTAGCTGCCCAAGCAATGCCTGATTTTGCGTCTTCAATGCATCGTTTTGTGTCGTCAACTCGAATTGCTGTTCTATTATTTTGTTCTGTGCAGTACGCAATGTCGTGTTCTGAGCTTCCAGAGAGTTGTTTTGCAAAATCAGCTCGCTGTTTTGTGCCTCCAAT
>NZ_DATCSL010000045.1:0-23258 GCF_036568485.1 Thiomicrospira sp. | reverse complement strand
GAAATTTCGTTTACACGATTATCGGTATTCTGAGAGCCGCGCATAAGCTGAAGATAGTCGATTACGATTAGGCCTAAACCTGTTACTTTTGATTCTGGATCCTCAATCCCCGCCTCTATAGCTTTACGGCGCTGTTTATCACGAATATCTTTATCAATGCGTCTTGCACGCGCTCTCAATTCGGTAATCATTAGAGCGGGCGTGTCATCAATATAAATATCCGCATTAGACAGAAGTGAAATTGATTTATTCATTTTGGCCCAATCTTCCGGCTGGAGCTTACCGGTTCGCATACGATGGGCATCAATTCGTCCCAATGAACTAATCATACGCATCGCCAATTGTTCGCCAGGCATTTCCATACTAAAAACCGCAACTGGATAACCGCTTTTTGTCGCTACGTTCTCGGCCAGGTTCATCGAAAAAGTGGTTTTACCCATGGATGGTCGCCCGGCCACAATTAATAAATCACCATTTTGCAGACCGGATGTCATTTCATCGAATTCAGTTAAATGGGTTTCAATGCCGGTAATCGAACCATCCGAGTTAAACAACTCATCAATTCGGTTAATGGCCGACGCCAGCAACTCATCCATGGTTTTGTATTGGCGTTGCTTGCCTTCACCATGTTCAGCGATCGCCATAATTTTCGACTCAGCAAAGTCCAAAATTTCACGAATGTCTTTACCTTTGGTAAAAAAGCAGCTTTCTGATACTTCATTCGAAGCATCAATTAGCTTTCTTAACACTGACTTTTCGCGCACAATCTGTGCATAGAATAAAATGTTGCCCGCACCGGGGGTATTGGACACAAGTTCAGCAAGATAAGCCTTACCACCAGCCAGTTCAATTTGATTTGAGGTTTCTAGCAACTCGACCACAGTGACTAAATCAAATGGCTTGTTGCTTCGACTTAGTTCGCAAATAGCTGAATAAATGGCTTGATGTTGCTTGGTGTAGAAATCATATTCGTTAATAACAACGGACACATCTTCAAATGAGGCGTTTGACAACATTAATCCGCCTAATACGGACTGTTCTGAGTCAATAGAGTGTGGTGGTACCTTAAAAGGGGTTTGAGGAGCCGATGTAACCGTTTGAAGATTGCCTTTCATAACCAACATGCTGAGTTTGTAAATAAAAAACCATTATAAACGATGCGGCTAGAAAATCGGGGATGTCGAGCTTAAATAAAAAAAGCCAAAATGAACACCGTCATTTTGGCTTTTATCTAACGCATGTAAAGCAAGCGAATTAAGCGCCAGCTTTTACTTCTACGTTGATTGACGCAATCACGTCAGTATGCAACTGAACATCAATTTCAAATGTACCAGTGTTACGTAATGGACCTTCTGGCATACGAACATAACGACGCTCAATATCAAAACCTGATACTTTTAGTGCATCAGCAATATCTTGCGTACCGATTGAACCGAAAAGCTTGCCTTCTTCACCAGCGCTTGCTTCAACAGTAACAACCATACCGTTCATTTTTTCATATACCGCTTGAGCTTGGGCTAATAACTCAGCCGCTTGCTTTTCAAGCTCTGCACGACGTGCTTCAAACTCAGCTACATTATCTTTTGTAGCTGGCTTGGCTTTGCCTTGTGGAATTAGGAAGTTACGAGCATATCCGGCTTTAACCGCTACCTGATCACCCAAACCGCCTAAATTTTGTACTTTTTCAAGCAGAATAACGTTCATAAGAAAACCTCTATTTACTTTCTACCCATCGACTGCGGAAATCACTAAATGTATCCGCTAAGCCAACGATCGCTAAAACTAATACTGTTTGTGGAAACACAAGCAGTAAAAAATATAGAGCAAATAACCAACCTTTGCTAAGGTGCTTAATAAGCACTGCGTGGTGGCTAATCGCCAGTCCTTGAAACATTAATACAATACTAAGCAAGCCAAATAAATCGCCTAACAATCCACCGCTTGATTCGTTTAAAAATAAGCTGGCGATCGCAACAATCACCGTAGCAATCGCCACATTTCTAGGCAATCTTAACTGATGAAAATCTTTTTGAAACTGTCCTGGATAATATAAAACACCTTGCATCCAGCGCCCGATTAAAACCGTGCCAAACCAGAGAACGACCGCAAACATGGCCAGTAGCATAGACATAACATTAGTCATTTGCTCGATCATGTCTGTCGAATAAGCTACACCAGCTTCTTCTAGAACCGGACGGAACATCTGGTCAAACAAACCCATCCACCAAGCAGGCAAATCACCCAACATGAAATGGGCCAATAATAATCCTGTACCGGATATTAAAGCTGCTATTTGTAATGTTGAACCCATTGAATTGGTTTGACGTAAAACAACCGCCAAAACCCAAACGGGCAACATAAACTCAATAATGGCGATCAATCCAGCTAAATAAGTTCCAGACAAAAAACCTGAAACCACTAGATGAACAGCCATTGCAGCTAACAATGTTTTAAAGCCATCGCTTACACCAATTCTCAATGTAATCAGTGCGATAACAGCACCCGAAAAAATACCAAACGGGCTAAACCAAACAGTTAACAAAGCAAAACCAATCGCTGCTAGATAAGCCTGCATTGGACCTTTCATCACAAAGTTGGCAATTGCTATCATAGTATTACTTGTTTCTTCAGAACTTTAATTACTTGTGCTGATCAGTGTAAGGCAATAAAGCTAATACACGCGCACGCTTAATAGCTGTTGCCAATTGACGCTGATACTTAGCGCTGGTACCTGTAATACGGCTAGGTACGATTTTACCGGTTTCGGTAATGTAAGCACGCAAGGTATCGATGTCTTTATAATCGATTTCTTTAACGCCTTCTGCTGAAAAACGGCAGTATTTTTTACGTCCAAAATTTCTCGCCATGTTACTCTCCCTTATGGTATGAAGTGGCTTCAGATTTATCATCTTTCTTGCCTGCCATGATAGACGGCTCAGTAACAGCTTCGTTACGTGCGATCACCATTTTGCGTAACACGGCATCGTTGTAATAGAACGCATTTTCAAGTTCGTCCAAAGCCGTTTGGTTACATTCGATATTCATTAGAATGTAATGCGCTTTGTGTACTTTATTGATGGTGTAAGCTAATTGGCGACGACCCCAGTCTTCTAGACGGTGAATCTTTCCATCAGCTTGTTCAACGATCGAACGATAACGCTCAACCATTGCAGGCACCTGCTCGCTTTGATCAGGGTGCACTAGGAATACTACTTCGTAATGACGCATGGTCTCTCCTTATGGATCTAATAAAGAGCCTTTCATCTTTAGGTGATAAGGCAAGGAATTCCACGACGGCTTATATGCCGTATGAAAGGCGAGAATTATAGAGAAATCCACGCCTTAATGCAATAAGTTTAGAGGCCTTTCTAACTTAAAGACTGGTTAATCGCCAGTAATGAGGCTAAAGGATCGGCTGATTGTGTAATCGGACGACCAATCACGAGATAATCTGATCCAGCTTGAACCGCTTCAATTGGTGTCATAATGCGTTTCTGATCATCCGTATTTGATCCAGCTGGTCGAATTCCTGGTGTGACCAAACAAAAGTCTTTTGACACATGTTTTCTAAGCTCAGTCGCTTCTTGTGCTGAACATACCACCCCGTCTGCTCCTGAGTTCTGAGCTAACTTAGCTAGGCGCAATACATTATCCTGAATACTACCGGATAAGCCAATGGCACTTAATTGAGCTGAATCAAAACTGGTTAGAATCGTTACCGCGGTTAAAATCGGCTGGTGATCAACACTTAATATGGCTTCTTTGGCAGCTGTAATCATGTTGGGCCCACCTAAGGCATGAACGTTAACCATCCAAACGCCCATTTTTGCTGCGGCCTTACAGGCCATTGCAACCGTATTAGGAATATCATGATATTTTAAATCCAAAAACACATCAAAACCACGATCAACTAACTTTTCAACCAGGCCTGGTCCTGCAATAGCAAATAACTCTTTGCCAACTTTGAGCTTACATTGAGATGGATCAAGCTGGTCTACAAGCTTGAATACATCGGCTTGATTTGCAAAATCTAAAGCCACAATAACACGTGAAGATGACGGCACGAGCGCTCCCCTAATAACGTAAAATTAATGTAAATTAAAACACTTAGCCCGGATTCTTAAGCGTAATATCTTGTGTTGGGGCTGAGGGTGTTGTTCTATGAAGTTGTTTTTTGAGTTCAATTATTTCAATTGCTTGTTGTTTATGCTGTTTATTTAAACGATGCAACTTCCATTGTAAACGCATAACTTGCGTAAATACGAACAGACCGGCAAAAAGCATGCCTAATACAAATGAAACACTGAGTAAAACAGAAAGAGGAATGTGTCGCTGATCAAATAAATAATCAAACGACACAAGCGTTGGATTAAGCAAACCCAATACGACTCCAAATCCAACAAATGCAAGGGTTGCAATTAAAGATAGGAGCTTAATCATACAAGGTAGGCTCAATTTTTAACATATGATATCAGTCGAAGCCTTAGAGGCATCCACTTGTTCACGTAAAATTTTACCCGGCTTAAAGTGTGGTACACGCTTTTCGGGTAACTTTACTGCTTCACCAGTTTTAGGGTTGCGCCCCATTCTGGCTTGTCTATGATGTAAGCTAAAACTGCCGAAGCCACGAATTTCAATTCGATCGCCTTCAGCTAAAGCGTTAATCATCGACTCAATAATCTGATTTACCGCAATCTCGACATCTTTTTGTGAGAGTTGGGTTTGTTTTCTCGCTATGAGCTCAATCAATTCTGACTTGGTCATTTCAATACTCTTTACCTTCTCACTAATGATGAGGAACAGTGTTGAGCTAATAAAATTAACTCAACACTGAACGACCAAACAATACTTTTAATTCAAGCTAATGAATTAAAAATCGTTTGTCAGGTTTAGAGCTGACCTTTTAATAAGTCACCAAGCGTGTTGGTAGCTTGATCTTGATTAGAGGTATAACCTTTAATCGCTTCAGCTTCATCCTGCTTATCTTTTGCTTTAACAGATAAAGACAAGCTACGGCTCTTACGGTCGATGTTTGTGATTTTAGCTTCCACTTTATCACCAACACTTAGAACGCTAGAAGCATCACGGGTTTCTTCTTTAAGCTCTGAAGCACGAAGGTAACCTTCAACTTCTTCAGCCAAATCAATTACCGCGCCCTTCTCGTCTACAGACTTAACGGTTCCCTCTACAATGCTGTTTTTGCCATTAGCTGCGACATATTGTGAGAAAGGATCTTGCTCAAGCTGCTTTAGACCTAAAGAAATACGCTCTCTTTCTGGGTCGATAGAAAGAATAATAGTTTCTAGCTCATCACCTTTCTTGAATTCACGAATCGCTTCTTCGCCATTCTGAGCCCAAGAGATATCAGTCAAGTGAACTAAACCATCAATACCACCGTCTAAACCGATGAAGATACCGAAGTCAGTGATTGACTTGATATTGCCAGTGATTTTGTCACCCTTATTATGAGTCGCTGAAAAGCCTTCCCATGGGTTAACAGTGCACTGTTTGATACTTAACGAGATACGACGACGTTCTTGGTCTACGTCTAGGATTTTTACGCGCACTTCTTGACCCAAATGAACCACTTTAGATGGGTGAATGTTGCGGTTAGTCCAATCCAACTCAGAAGTGTGAACCAAACCTTCAATGCCTTCTTCGATTTCGATGAATGCACCGTAGTCAGTAATGTTGGCCACTTTACCACCAGTTTCAGAACCGATTGGGTAGCGAGCAACCATATCAGACCATGGATCTTCTTCCATCTGCTTTAAGCCTAGAGAAACACGGTTACGTTCTTTGTCAAACTTAAGAACCTTAACTTCGATCTCATCACCAACCTGTACGATTTCAGAAGGATGGTTAACACGACGCCATGCCATATCTGTGATATGTAATAGGCCGTCAACACCGCCCAAGTCAATGAATGCACCGTAGTCAGTAAGGTTTTTAACGATACCTTTAAGAACGGAACCTTCTTCCATGTTCGCCAATAGCGCTTCACGTTCTGCACTGCTCTCAGCTTCGATCACGGCACGACGTGATACCACCACGTTGTTACGCTTACGATCGATTTTAACCAGCTTCAACTCAACTTCTTTACCTTCTAGGAAACCAAAGTCGCGAATCGGACGTGTGTCAACCAATGAACCTGGTAAGAAACCACGTACACCTTCAACATCAACGGTCAAGCCGCCTTTAACTTTACCGGTAACAAAACCAATAACGGTTTCGTTTTCTTCAACGGCGGCTTCAAGACGATCCCAAGTTTTCGCGCGTTTCGCTTTTTCGCGTGATAAGCGAGTTTCACCGAAACCATCTTCTAAGGCTTCTAGGCAAACTTCAACTTCATCACCAACGGCGACTTCTAGTTCACCATTAGCGTCTTCAAATTGTTTTCTTGGGATGGCCGATTCTGATTTCATACCGGCATCAACCATAACGGTTTCTTTATCAATACCAACAACAGTACCGATGATTAAAGCGCCTGTTTGGAAGCGGTCTAGCTGAAGAGATTCTTCAAATAACTGTGCAAAAGTTTCACTCATGAGTGGATTACCAAATTAAATTACAAAACCGAATACAATACCAATTTTGGGGCAAGTAATGTGTTTCGGGTCAGTTAGCAATGGTTGATTCCCCAATAATCAACCTTGTCGTCATATCCCACGTTTTTGTAGGAATTCTTTTGCTTTTTCAAAGACTTGATCGATATTTAAATCGCTCGTATCAATGATAAAAGCGTCTTGCGCAGGCACTAAAGGCGATACTGAGCGGTTTTGATCACGCTCGTCACGTTCCATAATGTCGCGAGTTATTTGGGCAATATTAACAGTAACACCTTGATTTTTCAACTGGTTAACGCGTCTTTCTGCACGTACTTCAGCGGAGGCTTTTAAAAACAATTTCGCATTAGCCTGTGGGAAAACGATTGTCCCCATATCGCGACCATCTGCCACCAGGCCTGGTGCTTGTGCAAAATCTTTTTGGCGTTGTAATAAAGCGGCGCGTACTTCGGGTATCGCCGCCACTTTAGAGGCCATTGCTGCGACTTCTTCATTGCGAATCGCCGTCGTAATATCTTCACCATCAAACAATACACGTCCAGATTCAAATATCACCGGCAAACCTTCTGCTAAGGCGACTAATTCAGGCAAATTATTAGGGTCAATATTTTTAGCAATCACACCATAGGCTAGTGTGCGATAAATCGCCCCACTATCTAAAAAATGAAAGCCGGTGTAGTCACATAAAAGTTGAGCTAATGTGCCTTTACCCACCCCGCTTGGGCCATCAACCGTTACGATTGTATGCATTATTCCGTTGCCTCCTGTGTAGCGACTTTAAGACCAACTGAATTAGCCAATTCAACAAAGCCCGGGAAAGAGGTATTTACGTTGGCGCAATCTTCGATTTCAATCGGTGTAACGGCGGTTAAAGCCGCGACCGTCATTGACATAGAGATGCGGTGATCATGGTGACTGATGATTTTTGATTTCTGCGGCTTTTGCTGGCCACCTTTAACGATCATGCCATCTTCAGTCGGCTGTGCATCAATACCAACCGCCTGCAAAGCATCCGCCATTACTTGAATTCGATCCGACTCTTTGACGCGTAATTCTTCAGCACCAGTTAACACCGTTGTGCCTTCAGCGGCCGAAGCAGCGACAAATAATACCGGGAACTCATCAATCGCTAATGGCACTAAAGCTTCCGGGATTTGAATGCCTTTTAATTTGGCATAACGAACACGCACATCGGCTACTGGCTCACCACCGACTTCACGCTCATTTTCCAAAGTTAAATCGGCACCCATTAAACGTAAAATATCAATAACACCAGTGCGAGTCGGGTTCATACCAACGTGTTGAATTAATAAATCAGAACCTGGTGCAATGGATGCGGCGACCATATAAAACGCGGCCGATGAAATATCGGATGGCACATCAATCGGCCCCGCTATAAGTTTGCCACCGCCTTTTAACGTGACACGTGTGGCCAGCTTATCTAAGGTTTCAGATTTCACCTCATAACCGAAACCACGCAACATACGTTCTGTATGATCACGCGTTGGAGCTGGTTCAACCACACTGGTTTCGCCTTCCGCATATAAGCCAGCCAATAACACACAAGACTTAACCTGCGCACTTGCCATAGGTAAGGTGTAATCAATTGCTTTAAGCTTGGAATGACCTTGGATTTTTAACGGAGGCAAGCCTTTTTCTTCGCTTGTAATCGTCGCACCCATTTGAGTTAGCGGATCAATTACACGCTTCATTGGGCGTTTACTTAAAGACGCATCGCCGGTTAATTCACAGCTGAAATCCTGACCCGCCAAAATACCGGATAACAAACGCATAGATGTGCCTGAATTTCCCATATTCAAAGCGTGACTTGGTGCTTTTAAACCGTTTAAGCCAACCCCCTCAATCACAACCTTACCTTGATGAGGGCCGTCTATCTTGACACCCATGGCTTGAAAAGCTTTTAAAGTTGCAAGACTGTCGTCACCTTCTAAAAAACCAGTGACAGTCGTTGTGCCTTCAGCAAGCGATCCCAGCATGATGCTGCGGTGAGAAATAGATTTATCCCCTGGAACACGAATAGTGCCAGTTAAGGCGCCACCAGGCTGGACAATAAAACGTAAATTTTTCATAAAGTGGTTTCTTAATATTGGATTTAATTTAAAGGATTAGAGATTAAGCGTCCGTATTTTTATGCAAAATATGCTGATCACGCGCTGTTTTGGCTTGATCAAACAACTTAAATAACGCCGGACCATCTTGAGATTCAATTAACTTCGTGAGTGTTTGGAGTTCCGCTTGGTAAGCGTTTAACCATTTCACCAAAGCCGCTGAGTTATGCAAAGCAATATCGCGCCACATAGTCGCATCACTGGATGCAATACGGGTAAAATCGCGGAAACCGCCTGCGGTATATTGAAAAACATTGCCGAGTTCGGCATGTTCATTCAACATATCAACTAATGCAAACGCCAACATATGAGGCAAATGGCTAGTTGCAGCAAATACTTCATCATGAAAACTCGCCGCCATCAAACTCACATTTGCGCCAACCGCGCTCCACAGTGTTTGAACCAATTCAACCGCTGATTCACTGGTAGTTTCAGTCGGCGTTAAGATCACGCGATGATTTTGATATAAATCGGCATCAACCGCTTCCACCCCACTCTTTTCACGTCCCGCAATCGGATGACCCGGTACAAAATTGGCCGGACAAGCACCAACTCTTTCAATAATGTCCTTGATAACACTATCTTTGGCGCTACCGGCATCTGTCACAATGGTATACGCATCAAGAAATGGTTCAATTTCGGCAAATAATGATCCAATCGCACCTAAAGGAACCGCTAGCATCACAAGATCCGCGCCCTTTACCGCCAAAGTCACATCCGTTTCATAACGGTCTATTACACCAAGTGCAACCGCTTTCTCTAAATTTTCAATACGATGTCCGTAACCCACGACTTCATCTACTAAACCCATCTGCTTGAGTTTTAAAGCAAACGAACCGCCAATTAGCCCGACACCGATGACACATAAACGCCCTATTTTCATGCGTTAAAGCACCTGATGCAAGGCATCAATAAAGTGTTGGTTTTCACTACGGTTGCCAATCGAGACACGTAAAAAATGATTTAAACCATAATTCCCAACTGGACGCACAATTACACCGTGATGCAACAACTTGGTGTTAATTTCAGCAGCCTTATCACCAAACTCAACACACACAAAATTGCCTTCTGAATGGATAAACGGAATATTTAAACCCGCTAAGGCTTCACAGATTTGTTGTTTACCTTGGCGATTTAGTTCAACCGATTGCAAAACAAATTGCTGATCCTGCAAAGCCGCCGCTGCGGCTACCTGGGCAAAATGATTGACATTAAATGGTGCACGTAATCGATTGATATAAGAGATGATTTCTTCGCTCGCTACCATGTAACCCACACGCAAAGAAGCTAGGCCATAAGCTTTCGAAAAAGTACGCGACACAATCAAGTTTGGATATTGAGCTAAATAATCCAAACCATTCGGGTAGTCGGATGTGTCCACATATTCCAAATAGGCTTCATCCAGTACGACCATGACAGTTTCAGGCACGGCTTGCATAAAGCTTTCCCATTCCGCTCGACCAAATAGGGTTCCGGTTGGATTGTTTGGGTTAGCGACATAAATTAATTTGGTTTTTGGCGTAGCGGCCTGAGCCATCGCCTCTAAATCATGACCGTAGTTTTTAGCCGGAACTTCTACGCCAGTTGCGCCCACGATTTGTGCGGTAATCGGATAAACCGCAAAGCCATATTGAGAATAAATAATCTCATCGCCTTGACCACAAAAAACTCGGCCAACCAGCTCAAGTAATTCATTGGAACCATTTCCTAAGGCCACCTGAGCTGCTGGTACGGATAAGAAATCACTCAATACTTCGCGTAAATAAAAGGTATTGCCATCTGGATAACGCGCGATATCTTTGAGTGCAATCTCAATTGCACTCAAAGCTTTTGGACTTGCGCCTAGCGGGTTCTCATTGGACGCCAGTTTGCTAATGTGCTTTAACCCAAGCTCCCGTTGTAGTTCGCTTACCGGCTTACCCGGAATATAAGGTTGAATCGATTGAATTTGTGGCTGAACTAAATGTTCAAATACGGGACTCATACAAGACTCTCTAAAATTAAATGGGTTCAATCAAAGCGCATAACTGTTGATTTATTCGAGTGGTGAAACCGGATAGGAACCTAACAGCTTGAAAAAGCTAGTTTGCGCTTCTACTTCTTTTAAGGCTTCCGCAACTTTGGGGTCAGTTTGGTGCCCCACAATATCAATAAAAAACACATAATCCCATTTTTTATTGTTGGATGGTCGAGACACAATTCGAGTCATACCAATCTCGCGTTTTGCGAAACTATCCAAAATTTTGGCTAAAGCACCGGCTCGATTTTGAATCGACAACACTAATGCGGTTTTATCTTCACCACTCGGCGAAGTGGTTTCAGAGCCTATCACCCAAAACTTGGTGGTATTGTCGCTTACATCTTCAATGTGAGATTTTAAAATCGTTAATTGATATAAAACCGCCGCTTGCTCAGAAGCAATGGCCGCCAAAGACGTATCGGCTTGCGCCATTTTGGCGGCTAAGGCATTGGACTCTACCGCTTCAAGCTCAACGCCCGGCAAGTTATTTTTTAACCAGCTACGACACTGACCCAATGCCTGAGCATGGGCGACCACCTTCGTGATCGAACCCATATCTTTAGCGTTGGATAACAAACAGTGATGAATCGCTAAATCGACTTCACCAGTCACATGCGCGCGCATGGTGATCAGATTGTCTTGAGTCGCGTTCACCACACCTTCAGTGGAGTTTTCAACCGGCACCAAACCGTAATGGGTGACACCGGTTTCGACAGACTTAAAGACATCTTCTATGGTTGAAACTGGATAAGGCTGAGCAAAAGAACCAAACTGCTTAATGGTCGCCGCATGTGTATAACTGCCTTCTGGACCCAAGTAGGCGACTTTAATCGGTTGTTCAAGTGCCAAACAAGCCGACATAATTTCGCGGAACAAACGTGCCATGTCATTGTCAGATAATGGACTGTTATTGCGTTGCTTAACGGCACGTAAAACCTGAGCTTCACGTTCCGGGCGGTAAAATACCGCTTCCACCTTGCCGCCTTGGGTTTTGATATCGGCTACTTTCTGTGCACAACGTGCACGTTCACCGATCAGTTCTTGAATTTTTGCATCAATTGCATCAATTTCATTGCGGATTGCATTCAGTTGTTCAGCTTCTTGTTTATTCGGTGTCATGCGCAAACTCTTCACTTATCCGTGGCGTTGAGCAAAGTCATTCATAAACGCAATCAGTGCTTCAACGCCCTCTTCTGGCATCGCATTATAAATACTCGCGCGCATACCACCGACAACCTTGTGACCCTTTAAGTTTAATAAACCAGCCTTCTTGGATTCCTCTAAGAAAAGCGTATCTAAACTTGAGTCTTTTAAGGTAAAGGGCACGTTCATCCATGAACGCTGACTGGGTTCAACCGGATTGCTATAAAAAGGATTGGCATCAATCGCCGCATAAAGTTTGGAAGCTTTGGTTTGGTTGTGTTTGGCCATCGCTTCAACACCGCCCTGCTCTTTAATCCAATCAAACACCAGGCCTGCTAAGTACCAAGCGTAGGTAGGCGGCGTGTTATACATTGAATCGTTTTCAGCCGTTACTTGCCAATTCATTAAAATCGGCGTGTCATTACGAGCATGACCCAACAAATCTTCGCGCACAATCACAATCGCTAAGCCAGCCGGACCAATATTTTTTTGTGCACCCGCGTAAATAACACCAAATTGAGAAACATCAATTGGACGTGACAAAATCGTAGATGACATATCCGCAACTAAAGGAACATCCACCTTCGGCGGTTGCATGAACTCTACACCACTAATGGTTTCATTAGGTGTGTAATGCACATATTTAGCGTTTGAAGATAATGACCATTCTGATGGGTCAGGAATGCGCTGATGGTCTTCGCAGACAACATTCACATTCACATAACGCTGAGCCTCTTTAATTGCTTTATGCGACCAAACACCTGTATCAAAATAATCAACCACATCCGTAGGTTGGCTTAGGTTTAATGGAATTGCACTGAATTGTAAAGACGCACCACCATGGGTGAACAAAACTTTATAGTTATCAGGAATACCCATAATCTCGCGTAAGGTCTGCTCGGCATGCTTGGCCATCTGCATGTATTCTTTTGAGCGATGACTCATTTCCATCACAGACATACCCGTGTCGTTCCAGTTCAACATTTCCGCTTGCGCTTTACGCATGACGGCTTCTGGCAACATGGCTGGTCCGGCGCTAAAATTAAAGGCTCTTGACATTTTTCAGGCTTTCTCCGAGTTATTTATCTTCGTTAGGGTCAATTAAATCTAGCTGGAAATCATCCGGTTCCTCAGCTTGAGTTGGTTCATTTTCTGTGGCTTGTGGCTCTTCAACCGCTGTGGCCTCTGTTGTTTGAGTGGCGACAATGCTGCCATCAGTGTCAGCCGCATTTTCATCGATAATATCGTCATCTTCTGACGCATTAACCACTGCTAGACCCACAACAACTTCGTCTTTACCAACGTTAATTAACTTAACGCCTTGTGTATTACGACCCACTACTGAGATTTCGCTTACACGAGTTCGCACCAACGTCGCTTTATTGGTAATTAAGACCACTTCTTGCTCAGGCACGACTGATAAAGCCGAGACCACTTTACCGTTACGTTCAGTGGTCTTGATCGAGATCACACCTTGACCGCCACGGTTAATAGTTGAGTAATCGTCAACCGTAGTACATTTACCATAGCCATGTTCCGTGGCGGTTAAGATTAGGGTAGATGGTGTCGCAATTTGCATACTAATAATGGTTTGACCAGCGGCCAGTTTCATACCGCGCACACCACGAGCCTGACGACCCATTACACGTACATCGGATTCTTTAAAACGAATCGCTTTACCGCCATCAGCAAACAACATCACTTCTTGGGTGCCATTAGTCAACGCTGTACCGACCAATTCATCGTTATCTAACAAATCTACCGCGATGATACCGTTAGCACGTGGACGCGAGAAATCTGACAAACGCACACGTTTAACCACCGCATGTTTGGTGGCCATAAATACAAAGTGTTCTTCATCAAATTGGCTAATCGGTAAAATCGCCGAAATATGCTCACCGTCTTCTAACGGGAACACATTCACAATCGGCTTACCACGTGCACCACGACTAGCTAAAGGTAACTGCCAAGTCTTCTGCCAGTACAACTTGCCTCGGTTCGAGAAGCACAGCAACATATCGTGTGTGCTGGCGACCAGAATCTGACCAACTTCATCTTCTTCTTTCATCGCCGTGGCTGATTTACCGCGTCCACCGCGTTTTTGTGCGCGATAATCGCTAACCGGCTGAGTTTTGATATAACCGTCTTGCGATAAAGTCACAATGCGGTCTTCAACCGCAATTAAGTCTTCTTCATCTAGATCAACATAAGCATGGTCTATTTCAGTACGGCGCTCGTCGCCGTAAAGTGCTTTAATTTCAACCAACTCTTCACGTACCACCTCGGTTAAACGATCTGGATTACGAAGAATTTCAAGGAATTCAAAGATCTTTTCAATCAAACCTTTGTATTCTTCTAAAATTTTGTCTTGTTCTAAACCGGTTAAACGGTTTAAACGCATATCCAAAATAGCTTGAGCCTGTGTCGGTGATAAGCGATAAATATCCGCTTCAACCATACCAAAACCAGCTTCAAGCTCTTCTGGGCGCGTATCTTTGGCTTCTACACGCTCTAGCAGTTGAATCACATTACCCGCAGGCCAATTACGCTCCAACATGCGATCTTTCGCAACGCTGGCGGTTGGTGATGACTTGATCAATTCGATCATTTCATCAATGTTGCTTAACGCGACCGCCAAGCCTTCAAGTAAATGCGCCTTTTCACGAGCTTTGCGCAGTTCGAAAATGGTACGACGTGTAACCACCTCACGACGGTGGCGCACAAAGGCTTCAATAATTTCGCGCAAGTTAAGCAACTTAGGTTGGGCATTAATCAATGCCACCATATTGATACCAAACACGGTTTGCATCGAAGTCAATTTATATAGATTGTTAATCATGACTTCCGGCACTTCGCCGCGACGCAATTCGATCACGATACGCATACCGTCTTTGTCAGACTCATCACGTAACGCGGTGATGCCTTCAATTTTCTTTTCTTTGATTAATTCAGCAATACGTTCAATCAAACGTGCTTTGTTAACTTGATAAGGAATTTCGTAGACTACGATCGTTTGCTTGCCAGACTTATCGGTTTCTATCTTGGTACGTGCACGAATTTGTACACGTCCACGCCCGGTTTCATAAGCTTCTCGAATACCGCGTGTGCCGTTAATAATGGCGCGAGTTGGGAAGTCTGGGCCAGGAATGTGTTCCATTAAACCCGCGACATCAATATCTGGGTTTTCAATCAACGCCAAACACGCATCAATGGTTTCATTTAAATTATGTGGCGGAATATTGGTGGCCATACCCACCGCAATACCCGCTGAACCATTCACTAAAAGGTTTGGGATGCGACTAGGTAATACATTCGGTTCATGCTCAGAACCGTCATAGTTAGCCGTGAAATCAACGGTTTCTTTATCAAGATCGGCTAGCAGTTCATGTGCGATTTTGGCCATACGCACTTCGGTATAACGCATGGCGGCCGCGTTATCACCATCAATCGAACCAAAGTTACCCTGGCCGTCAACCAACATATAACGTAAAGAGAAAGGCTGCGCCATACGTACAATCGTGTCATAAACCGCCGTATCACCATGCGGGTGGTATTTACCTATAACATCACCGACCACACGTGCCGACTTTTTGTACGGTTTATTCCAATCGTTTTTCAATTCGTTCATGGCGTACAAAACACGACGGTGAACTGGCTTTAAACCGTCACGAACATCGGGCAGTGCGCGTCCTATAATTACGCTCATCGCGTAACTTAAATAGGACTGTTTCATTTCATCTTCAAGCGATATCGGGTGTATTTCACGTGCAAAATCTGACATGGAGCATCCAATCTAGTTATATTTTTGACATAAAGTATTCATTATAACCGAATTATGACAAGACTATGAGCGCGAAATGCAAAAAATAAGCGGGTACAAAGCGTTTTTAATCCAGTAGAATATCGCCCTATGTGTTTTAACTAAAAAGCTGACATAAGCCTTATGAACGTCTCAGACAATTTTGATCAACAAGAGTTGCACAATTTTAATCAACATGCGCAAACTTGGTGGGATACCGAGGGCGAGTTTGGTGCCCTGCATAAAATTAACCCTTTACGACTAAAGTTTATGCAGCGTCATGTGAATTTAGCAGACCAAACCACGCTCGATATTGGCTGTGGTGGCGGTATTTTAAGCGAATCCATGGCAAAATTGGGCGCAAACGTCACCGGGATTGATTTAGCTGAAGATGTTTTAAAGGTCGCCAAGCTACACAGCTTAGATGCGGGTGTAGAATTAAACTATCAACTCATCTCAGCCGAAGATCACGCGCAACAACACCCACAACACTATGATGTGGTGACTTGCATGGAAATGCTCGAACATGTTCCCAATCCGCAAGCGATTATTCAAGCGGCGTCGCAATCTACCAGGCCTGGTGGTTATGTGTTTTTTTCCACGCTTAATCGCACCACTAAAGCCTATCTATTAGGGGTGCTCGCCGCCGAATATGTATTAAACCTAGTGCCTAAGGGCACACATCAGCACGACAAATTTATAAAACCTAGTGAGTTAAGCGAAATGGCACGTGCCGCCGGTTTAACCTTAATAGATTCGGCTGGGATTGATTTTAACCCCTTATTTAAACATTATGCTTTAAGTCATAATCTCGACATTAACTACTTAATGGCCTTTCAAAAATTGGATTAACCCAAACCATGACCCCAATTGATTGCATTTTATTTGACCTAGACGGCACCCTGCTTGATACCTCATACGATTTCAGCTATGCCTTAAACTTAACTTGTGCCGAGCTAGGCCAAACCCCGCCAGGTTATGCGGAAGTTCGCAATACTGTATCGCAGGGCGGTGCCGCTCTCACCCGCCTGGCTTTTCCAGAGGCCGATGATGATTTATTTGAGCAACGTCGCCAACAGTTTTTAGCCCATTATCACGATCATATTGCTTTGCACACTCAAGTCTTCCCCGGCCTATTACCAGGCCTTGTGCATTTGGCAGAAAAAAACATTCCTTGGGGCATCGTCACCAATAAGCCAGAAAAGCTAACCCATCACCTGTTAAAAAACTTTGATTTCCCTAGCGCGCCAAAAACCATAGTGTGTGGCGATACCTTACCCATTCGCAAACCCAACCCAGAACCCATGTGGTTGGCCGCTGAGCAATGTGGTTTTGCGCCCGAAAAGTGTTTATATCTAGGTGATCATCCTCGTGATATCGAAGCCGGTATTAACGCCCGTATGCAAACTGGGGCGGCTTTATTTGGTTATTTACCAGAAGATAAAATCGACAATTTAGACCAAGCCGACTTTATTTTCCGCACCCCATACGACATTACCCAGTTTCTAAAAGAGCGCTTTAACTAATGGATTTAAAACAAGATTTAGCCGAAAACAAAACCTTTTTAATCACCGGCGCGGCCAATGGTTTAGGTCGAGCTTTAGCCCAGCATCTGCATAACCCACAACATCAGCTGATTCTGTTAGATAGTGACTTGAAAGCACTCAATAAACTCTATGACGAATTAGATGAGAGCGGTTGGAATAATGTATTTTTGTTTCCGATGAACTTAGCCGGTTCAGCTCAAGCCGAATTTGAACAGCTCGCTGAAGGACTGGAAGCCTTTCCCAAACTAGACGGCTTATTTCTAAACGCCGCCATCTTGCCCGCTTTAACGCCAATTGAGCACTTTGATCCAATCCAATGGTACGAAGTCATGCAAACCAACTTGAATGCCAATTTCCATCTAATTCAAACCTGTTTGCCCAAACTTAAAGCCAGCCACCAGGCCTGGTTAGTCACCATTTCTGACCAAGCCGTTAAAAACAACCAGCAATACTATGGCGCTTATTCGGTCGCCAAAGCCGGTTTAGAACAGCTCACCCAGCTAGTGGTTGAAGAAAACCCTAATTTTCAAGGTGTGATTGCCCACTTCCCCGCGCTCGCAAGTCACTTCCGCAGCAAACTCTATCCAGGCGAACCGCCTTGCCAAAACGAAACCGTCGAATCCGCAGCGAAACGCTTAATAGCGACCTGTTTTAAACAGCAAACACACGACGATATAACCTTTTTATAATTGGTTTTAAATACATTATTGAATACATAAAGGCTATCGAAATGAATATAGTTGAAATCGCACAAACCCGTTATTCCACCAAAAAATTTGATAAAACTCGCCGTATTTCCGATTCAGATTTGGCGCAAATTAAAGCCCTGCTTCGCTTAAGTCCATCTAGTGTAAATTCTCAGCCTTGGCATTTTATTATCAGTGGCACCGATGAAGGCAAAACGCGCATCGCAAAAGCCGCCCAAGGCTCTTATGTGGCGAATGAGTCCAAAATCCTCAATTGCTCACATGTGATTGTTTACTGTGTAAAAACCGACTTCAGTGACGACTATATCCATGCCATCACCAACCAAGAAGAATCAGATGGCCGTATAGATTCACAAGAAATGAAAGACAAAGTGAATGCCGTGCGCACTTTTTATGCCGACCTACACCGCAAAACCTTGCACGACACCCAATGCTGGATGGAAAAACAAGTCTACCTAAACATGGGGGCTTTGTTATTAGGAGCCGGTGCTTTAGGCTTAGACGCGGTCCCGATTGAAGGCGTGGATACCCAAGTATTAGATGAAGAATTTAATCTAACAAGCCAGGGTTATAAAGCGCTCGCCGTGGTGGCGCTGGGTTACAAACAAGCCGATGACTTTAACGCCAGCCTCCCCAAATCTCGCTGGGCAGGAAGCCAAATTATTACTGAAGTTTAAACTCCTCAAACCAGCCTTCCAAACGATTCAGTTTGTGTAGCGCTGGTTTTCAATTCAAATCACTGGTACATTCAAGTTTTCGTTTCATTTATAAACGGGGGCTAGTATGAAAAATATCGTGATTATTCAAGGTCATCCTGATAACACGCATGCCCATTTTGGTCATGCGTTGGCAGAACAATATTATGAGGGTGCGCATCAAGCGGGTCATCAAGCCCAGATTATTCAAGTCGCTCGGTTAGATTTTCCTTGGTTAAAATCCGACCAAGAGTTTGAACATGGCGAAATTCCAGCCACTTTAAAACCTGCTCAACAGGCGATTGAACAAGCCGATCATTTGGTGTTTATTTATCCGTTATGGTTAGGCGATATGCCCGCGATTTTAAAAGCCTTTTTAGAGCAGGTGTTTCGCCCGGGCTTCGCGATTGGCAAAGCGGATGATGAACAACGCAAAGGTGGATTACTCAAAGGTAAAACCGCCCGAATTGTCGTGACGATGGGCATGCCCGCGTTTATTTATCGCTGGTTTTATGGCGCGCACAGCCTAAAAAGCTTTAAGCGTAATATCCTTAAGTTCAGCGGTATAAAAATTTCCGGCGAAACCTTGATAGGTTTTATGGGACAAACCAAACCACATAACAACCAGGCCTGGTTAGAAAAGTTAGAGCAACTCGGTAAAAAAGCGATTTAAAGCGAGATATTAAATCTCGCCAAACGCTTTAAATTTGCTTTAATTACGCTTCAGCTGGGCGAACTTGTCGGCCAGGGTTCCCATACTGTTATTGCTGGGTGCTTGTTTAGCCGCGGCTGGTTTTGGTTTGGCCGAGCCTTGAGTGCCAGCCACGCCCTTCTCCGTTACACTCGGTGCGGTTTTCATTGACAAGCTAATGCGTTTGCGCGCCTCATCCACTTCCAATACCGTGACCTTCACAATCTGTCCGGCTTTAACAATCGTGTGTGGATCGCTGACAAAACCATTTGATAAGTGTGAGATATGCACCAAACCGTCTTGATGCACACCCACATCCACAAACGCGCCAAAATGCGTCACGTTCGTTACCACACCTTCAAGCACCAGGCCTGGTGATAAGTCTTTAATTTCAGTAATCGCATCGTTAAATTCAACCGTTTTAAACGTCGGACGCGGATCACGCCCGGGTTTTTCCAGTTCAGCCAAAATATCACGAAGCGTCATTAAGCCTATGTTTTCATTTACAAAATCGGTTGCTTTAATGCGTTTTACCTGTTCGGATTGGCCAATTAAATGCGCTAAGTCCACACCCAATTTTTTGGCCATTTTTTCGACGATATCATAAGATTCAGGATGCACCGCCGACTGATCTAACGGGTGATCGCCTTCTCGAATGCGTAAAAAACCGGCGCACTGCTCAAACGCTTTTGGCCCCAAACGTGGCACTTTCTTTAATTGCTGGCGATTACGGAACGAGCCATTTTCATCACGCCAATTTACAATTTCTTGCGCCAAACGCGACGATAAACCGGATACATAACTCAACAAAGCGCTGGAGGCGGTATTCAAATCGACCCCAACCGAGTTCACACAATCCTCGACCGTATTTTGCAACGATTGCGCCAGCGCAGTTTGGTTGACGTCATGCTGATATTGACCCACGCCAATGGCTTTCGGGTCGATTTTAACCAGTTCAGCAAGCGGGTCTTGCAAACGACGGCCAATCGAAATCGCACCACGAATTGTCACATCCAGCTGTGGGAATTCTTGCTGGGCGATCTCAGAAGCCGAATAAACCGACGCACCTGCTTCAGACACCACCACTTTTTGGGTATGAGTGAGTTTGTTTTGCGTCAAAACTTCGTTGACCAACTGCTCTGTTTCGCGCGAAGCCGTGCCGTTACCAATACTTACCAATTCAACCTTATAGTCTTTGATCAGTTTAGCGAGTGTTTGTTTGCTTTGATCCCATTGGTTTTGTGGGGCGTGCGGATAAATCACGGCATGATGTAAAAATTTACCGGTTTGATCAACTATCGCCAGTTTCACGCCGGTACGAAACCCTGGGTCAAGCGCCAAAGTCACCTTCGCACCCGCCGGTGCGGCCAATAATAAGTCTTTTAAATTATGCGCAAATACCTCAATCGCCACCTGCTCAGCATTTTCACGCAAACGGCCAAACAACTCAGTTTCAAGCGACTTAGCCAGCTTCAAACGCCAGACCTGGTGGATAACTTGGCTAAAGAAAGTTTGACTTGGCAACAGCTCAAATTGCAACTGATGAAATTGCTGAATTCGCGCTAAGAAAGGATGCGAGGCCAAAGACTCAACCTGGGGCAATTCCAGCTTAAGTTTAAGAATGCCCGCCTGTTCTCCACGAAATAAAGCCAAAGCACGGTGCGAAGGAATCTTACGAATCGGTTCTTCATATTCATAATAGTCTTTAAATTTCTCGCCTTCATCAACCTGCCCTTTAACCAAAAGGCTAGTTACAATCCCTTCTCGCCACAAGGTTTCACGCAACTCGGCCACCAGGCCTGGTGGTTGTGATAATTGTTCGGTCAAGATATCCTGCGCACCGCTTAATGCGGCTTCAGCGGTTTCTATGCCTTTTTCTGCATTAATATAGGCTTGCGCTTCGGCAAGTGGATCAAGTTTTGGGTTAGCCAATAATGCCTGCGCCAACGGATCAAGCCCGGCTTCTTTGGCTTTTAAAGCTTTAGAATTGCGCGTGAGTTTGTACGGCCGATAAATATCTTCCAACTCGGTTTTGCTAAACGTGTTTTCGACTGCACTTTGCAGTTCAGGCGTCAATTTCTGTTGCGCTTCTAAGCTTTTGAGAATGGTTTGTTTGCGTTCTTGCAGACTGGTTAAATAGGCCAAACGAACTTCGAGCTGGCGTAACTGATTATCTTCTAAACCTTGAGTGGCTTCTTTACGATAGCGCGCGATAAACGGCACGGTTGCGCCTTCGCTTAACAACGCAATCGCGGCTTCGACTTGGTTTGACTTAACCTTTAACTCATCTGCAATAATCTGCGCAAAATTCAAACTGTTCATTGTTCTCTCTTATTTTTTATTTACCACGAAGTTCACGAAGCACACGAAGTTTTTTATGATTCTAACCCCTCCCGCTGGGAGGGGTTCTGAAAAAAAATCTTCGTGTCCTTCGTGGTTAACTTAACCCAGAATTTGTATTCTGCGATTGGCTAAAAACGCTTCGAATTCGGTTTGCGTGGCGAGTGGCAATTGCACCTCTAGCCGCACTTGTTGGCTGTATTCGGTTTGTAAAATTGTGCCGTTGAGTAATTCGAGTTGATGTCGAATCACTTGCTCATCGCCAAAGCCACATTCAAGTTGTAACCTAACTTGGGCTTCAAAGGTTTGTACCGGCAAACTTTCCATCACGGCTTGCGCCGCCTGGCTATAAGCTCGTGTTAAACCACCCGCACCCAGTTTAATCCCACCAAAGTATCGAACAACCACCAGCATCACATCGCCGACACCTTTATGCTGCAAAACATTTAAAATCGGTTTGCCAGCGGTGCCAGAAGGTTCGCCATCATCCCCCATTCCGGCATTCGACGCGCACAACGGATCACCCAATAAATACGCCCAGCAATGATGACGTGCATCTGGATAGGCTGCTTTCAATTTTTCCAGCACCGCCATCGCTTGCGCACGGGTTTCGACAAAATCCGCATAAGCGATAAATCGGCTTTTTTTAATTTCAATTTCAGCGCGGTGACGCTCGGCGGGAATTGGATAACTCATGTGATTCGTTATTTTAAAAATTTGCCATAGACTAAGACAAAGCCCTGTGATACGCAAATGGTTTTCACGTAAAATAGCCCTTCTTTCTCATCACCAGGCCTGGTTGTTTATGCAAACACAATTAAATTGGGATATTTTTTGCAGTGTGATCGACAACTATGGCGACATTGGCGTCAGTTGGCGTTTGGCGAAGATTTTGTGTCATGATTTCCAGCAAAACGTGCGTTTGTTTGTGGACGATTTAAACGCCTTACACACACTTGTGCCTGACACCGATCCGCTTTTTAACCAACAGCTTATTGGGCAAATTGAGGTTCAACATTTAAACCCCGATCTAAGCACCAGGCCTGGTGATGTGGTGATTGAAGCCTTTGGCTGTGAATTACCGAGCGACTATGTCGAACAGATGAAAACATCCAAACCAATTTGGATTAATTTGGAATATTTCAGTGCTGAATCCTGGGTGAAAGATTTTCACGGTTTACCATCTAAACAAGCCAACGGGCTAGATAAAACCTTCTTTTTCCCCAGCATCCTGCCGCATACTGGCGGTTTAATGCGCGAAGCGGATTTATTGCAACATCGTGCGCAATTTATAAGCCGTCACCACCATACCCCTTCGGGCATAAAGGCCTGGTTATCTGAAATTGGCTTACCCGAACCGATTACAAACAGCTTTAAGGTCTCGCTTTTCGCATATGAAAACAACGCCTTATCCACGCTTTTTGATAACTGGGCGCAAAGTGAACAGCCTATCGAGGTATATTTGCCGCAAGGTCGATTGTTAAGCAGCGCACAAGATTATTTTAATCAACCGCTTAACGCCGGAGACACGTTACAACAGGGCCAAATGCGCTTGCATATTTTGCCGTTTTTACCCCAAGCGCAATACGATTATTTATTGTGGTTATGTGATCTTAACTTT
>NZ_DATCSL010000044.1:0-4874 GCF_036568485.1 Thiomicrospira sp. | reverse complement strand
TGGCGGAGAGCGGGGGATTCGAACCCCCGATAGGCTATTAACCTATACGCGCTTTCCAGGCGCGCTCCTTCAACCGCTCAGACAGCTCTCCAAATTGTGTGCGGATTATATAGGCTATTCATACCTGTGTCCAGAACAACTAGGGCACACGTATTACGCTGTAACCGAGCTTTTTATAGTCATTTAACTGGGCGGTTCCGGATGGGGCGACATCAATAAAATCCGGAAAATCATCCCGTGTTTTATTAACCCGCCCCGCTACGACTTCGCACACATGCACGGTCACACCTTGTTGGTGCATTTTCTCAAAAACCTGTTGATAGGGCTGATTGGCAAAATCATTACTTAATGCGGCCAACTCTCGACCGTGACTAATGATGACCACGTCTAAATCCGCAAATGCTTGTTTTAAAGCGGTCACTTGATGCTGGATATAAGGCGTGCGATTTTCTACAAAGTTGGCTTCTCGACTTAATAACTCCAACACCACCCCGGCTGGCGCTTGGTTGGTTTCTATCCAGTTTGAGACTTGCGGGTGCAAACTCGGATTGGCCCAAGTTGAAGTGGCGAACATAAACCCTAAATAAACAACGAGCTTGATTAAACGTGACATAACGAACCCCTTTATTTGAGGCATAAAAAACCAGACCTGGTGGTATTAAACAATAGCACCAGGCCTGGTTGGATGTTACAAATAACGTAAATTAAATTACATCATTTCTAAGTCCATTTGCACGGTTTCAACACCTGCTGCCGCGCATTCTTCATCAATGTCACCACCTGGCGCACCACTCACACCTACGGCACCATACAAACGCCCACCGGCTGAAATCGTAACCGAACCGGCCATAAAGGCTAAGCCTTCACCCAAAGTTGGTAAGGCACCTTCTGCTTGGCTGGTTAGTTGTGAACCCTTGGCGTTAAACATAACAGAGGTATAAGCTTTTTTCTGGCTGATTGAGATGGACACAGGCGGTGCCATCGTATCGCGGATAATAGTTTGAACAATCCCGTTGCGATCGACAACGGTTGCGGTAACTGGAATGCCTTTGGCTTCACAAGCTTTTACCGCTTCAACCGCAATTTTTGTCGCCACTTCTGACGTTAAACGTGGCACATCAACGGTTAAAGCTTGAGCCTGCGCTAATGAACCAACCACTAACCCTGCACTTAATAAACCGACCTTCATTGAGTTCTTCAACATACATCCTCCCAGAATGGTTTTTGTGTTACATTTTGTTTTAATTAAACCGCGCTTTGAATATTAACACCACACAGGTTGAATGGAGATAAACCATTATGGAATTCACATTTTTTACATTAATTCTACTAGGTGTACTTTTTGTCTACCTGGCCTCTGGGGTGCGCATTGTGCCGCAGGCCGAATTGCAAGTGGTTGAACGATTAGGGCGTTATCACCGAACCCTAAACGGCGGTTTGAACTTTATTATTCCGGTGATTGATCGCGTGCGTTCCAAATTTGGCACACAAGAACAGGTGATTGATATTCCAGTGCAAAAGGTGATCACCAAGGATAACGTCAGCATTGTGATTGATGGCTTGGTGTTTTTAAGAATAAACGATGCTCGACAAGCTACCTACGAAATCCTCAACCTCAAACACGCGATTGCTCAGTTAGCACAAACCACCTTGCGTTCTGAAATCGGCAAAATGGATTTGGATGACACGCTTTCGTCTCGCGATACACTTAACGCGACGTTGTTAATGGCGCTGGACAGTGCCTCGGCTAACTGGGGTGCGAAAGTCACGCGTGTTGAGATTTCGGATATTTCAGTACCCGAAGCCGTTCAACACGCGATGGAATTACAGTTACGCGCCGAGCGTGAACGTCGAGCGACGGAAACTGAGGCAGAAGGTTTAAAAAACGCGACCATTGCCAAAGCGGAAGGTGATCGTCAAAAAGCCTTTAAAGAAGCCGAAGCGATTGAGCGAACTTCTGATGCAAAACGTTATGAACAAATTCAGCTTGCTCAAGGTCAGCAGCAAGCGATCGAAATGCTGGCGTTGGCGATGCAATCCAACCCGAATGCGGCTGAGTTTTTGTTAGCAAAAGACCGTATTAAAGCTTGGGAAGGCATTGCTGCCAGTGATTCGGCAAACAAAGTGGTGATTCCGTATGAAGCGTCTGAGTTAATCGGTTCATTGAGTGCGTTGCAATCGCTATTTGTTGGCCAAAATGCAGGAAATGTCAAATGACCAGTATTGGATTGTTAGGACTCATTCCTAGCTGGATGTTGATTTCAGTGGGATTGATTTTGATCGGCGTGGAAATTTTTATTGGCCTTTATATTTTGCTCTGGTTTGGCTTGGGGCTAGTTTTTGTCGGATTAATGAGTTTCTTTGTCGACTTCGGACATGGCGAAATTCAACTCATCTTTGCGTTTGCGATTGGCACCGTGCTGTTGTTTGCATTACGCCAAAAACTGATCGCCCCGCAGAACGCGCAAACCGAATCCTTATCGACTTATGAAGCAGGCGAAACCGGCGTATTGTCACAACACAATGGCCAATGGATGGTGTTTTATCATGGCACCCATTGGCTCGTAGCCAACCCGAATGACGACTTAACACCTGGTCAGAAAATCAAAGTAACGCAAATCAAGAGCAACCAGGCCTGGATTGAAACGGAGTCCTAAATGCGTTGGTTTGTGTTGTGTTTGTGTTTACTTAACCACCAGGCCTGGTCGCAAAGCACCGAGCTGGCAATCAGTGACCCGCTTAAATATGTCGCCGAACTTGAAACCCAAGTGGCGACCTCATCATCCGATATTTCATTTGCCGCACTTAAAAATCTAATAAAACATAAGCGCGTGGTGCATGTGGGAGAAATCCACCCAAATTATAGTGATCATTTAATTCAGCTTGCCGCGTTACAAAGCTTGCATCAAGCTTCGCCCAACATTGCGATTGGGGTGGAATGGTTTCAACAACCCTTTCAACCTTGGTTAGACGCTTATATTTTAGGGCAGATTGATGAAGCCGAACTGCTGCATCAAACGCAATATTATCAACGCTGGCGCGTTGACTTTCGGCTATTGCGACCGATTTTACAATACGCTCGCCAGCACCAACTACGCATTCTCGCACTGAATACGCCAGCTGAATTAACCCGCCAGGTTTCGAGTTTAGGTAAGCAAAGTTTGAGCATAGAACAACTCGCCAATTTGCCCAAAATTCACCCCCCGAGTTCAGAGCAGCAGGCACGTTTAACTCAAATTTTTAAAGATAAAATTCCGCCGGATCGTGAGATAGCCGACTTTATTTTTGCCCAACGCATTTGGGATGAAACCATGGCGTTCAACGCGGTGAGCTTTCTGCAGCGAAACCCTGATCACAAATTATTGGTGTTCGCGGGTAATTTTCATCTCGCTTACCAAGCCGCGATTCCAAGCGATATGGCGCGTCAAACCCCGGAACTTAAGGAACAACAAGTAACGATTAGTAGCGGTTCGTTTGAAAATTATGAGCCAGGGGCATTTGATTATTTTGTATTCACCGACCCGATTGAATTACCGACTCACGCCCGAATGGGCACACGTCTCAACACACAAAATCTCTGTATCGAATCAATCGAACCAGATAGCGCCGCCGAAAAAGCCGGTTTGATGGTGGATGACTGCCTTATTGAATTTAACGAAATTCGGCTAAAACATTATGCGGATTTAATGCTAAAACTCAGCGAAACGTCTGCCAAATCTTCAGCCAAGCTGACTTTGAAAAGACAAGACCAAACCCTTCAAATTGAGATTAAGTTCGACTAAAAACCCGACTTACTCCGCGCATATTATTCAGCGCACAAGGTCTCAACCCGATAACAGCCTGCTTTACCGCCTAAGCGTTTGGCTAAATCCGGCAACAATGTTTGCATTTGGGATAATAACGTCCAAGGTGGGTTAATCACAATCATGCCACTCGCGGTCATGCCACGCCCGTTGGTATCGTCACTTAAACCCAGTTCATAAAGTTGAATATTGCGGATGCCACTATTCACCAGCGCTTTTTCAAGACGGTTTATGCGGCGGCGCTCCACCACTGGATACCACAAAGCGTAAGTGCCGGTTGCAAAGCGTTTATGGGCTTGCGCTAGGGTTTCGACCACCGTGTCATAGTCCTCCTTCATTTCATAAGGCGGATCAATTAATACCAAACCTCGGCGTTCTTTAGGTGGCAACTGTGCGATCAAACCTTTAAAGCCATCCGTATCAAATATTTTTAATCGGCGATGCGAACCTAGGTTTTGTTTAAGTAACGCTTGTTCTTTAGGGTGTAATTCAAACAAACTGAGTCGGTCATGTTCGCGCAACAAGGTTTGTGCAAACCAAGGCGAACCCGGATAAAACTTCAATGCATCTTTCGCCCCCGCCTGCTGGTTAAACTGAGTCACCAAATCGAGATAAGTTTGCAAAGGCTCGGCTAAGTTTGTTTTACCCCAAAGCTGACCAATGCCATTTTGAAACTCGGCGTTTTTTTGTGCTTCACTGGAATCCAGCGCATACCCCCCCGCCCCCGCATGCGTATCGGCATACCAAATAGGTTTATCTTTTTGCAGTAAATAGTTCAAACATTGCACCTGAACCAGATGCTTTAACACATCCGCAAAATTTCCCGCATGAAACGCATGACGATAACTCAACATAAAAATCTTATTTCCTATTAATCGATGGTTTCTTGATTATAAACCAGCGCTTGAAACTTATCCTAAAAGCTCACCGCGCCATCAAGCAGTTTTATGACAGCTTTATAAAAGAAATGTTACAATCCGCGCAAATCGATCCATATAATTTTATCTAATTTGTTGTAATTTGATGATAAACAGGAAGCCAAAAGCATGGAACTGAAAAACATTCAAACCA
>NZ_DATCSL010000043.1:0-25795 GCF_036568485.1 Thiomicrospira sp. | reverse complement strand
TGTGGTGATTTCTCACCCCAACATGATTGATAAACTTAATCCATATCAACCTTAAATTCTAGCACCAGGCCTGGTGCTCAACAAACGCCCGTCTAACTTACACCAAAGGTGACAGCCTCGAGCTTTGTCGGTAGAATACTGTTTTTGTTTTTCACAAAGGTTCCTTTCAATGTCTGCATTACAAAACGACCGTTTCTTACGCGCCTTAATGCGCCAGCCTGTTGACCGCACACCGGTATGGATGATGCGCCAAGCTGGCCGCTACCTACCTGAATATCGTGCGACGCGTGCCGAAGCCGGTTCCTTTATGGACTTATGCCGTAATGCAGAGTTCGCTTGTGAAGTAACTTTGCAGCCATTAGAGCGTTTTCCGCTTGATGCCGCAATTTTGTTTTCCGACATCTTAACCATCCCTGATGCAATGGGGCTTGGCTTACGTTTTGCGACAGGCGAAGGTCCGGTTTTTGACAAGCCTATCCGCTCGATGGCGGATGCGAAAAAACTTTATGTACCGGATATGGGATCAGATTTAGGTTATGTAATGAACGCGGTCAGTACCATTCGTAAAGCCCTAAACGGTCGCGTACCTTTGATTGGTTTTTCCGGCAGTCCTTGGACACTGGCGACTTACATGGTGGAAGGCGGATCAAGTAAAACCTTCGCGACTATCAAAGCCATGATGTATGACCAGCCTAAAACTCTACACCACATTTTGGATGTATTGGCTGACTCTGTGATTCAATACCTAAACGCTCAAATTGAATCCGGTGCACAAGCCGTACAAATTTTTGACACTTGGGGCGGCGTCTTAACCCCACGCGACTATAAAGAATTCTCGCTAAACTACATGGCGAAAATTGTTGACGGTTTAAAGCGTGAACATAATGGTGTGAAAGTGCCAGTTATTCTATTCACCAAGGGTGGCGGTCAGTGGCTAGAAGCGATGGCAGATACCGGTGCGGACGCATTAGGGCTAGATTGGACAACCGATATTGATGATGCACGCCGTCGCGTAGGTGATCGCGTCGCGATTCAAGGCAACATGGACCCAAGTATGTTGTACGCCTCACCAGAGCGTATTCGTCAAGAAGTAGCTTATATCTTAGAAAAGTATGGTCAAGGTTCAGGCCACGTCTTCAACCTAGGCCATGGCATTCATCCCGAAGTAAAACCGGAACATGCTGGCGCCTTTATAGAAGCGGTGGTTGAGTTAAGTCCAAAATACCACGCTTAATATTTACGAAATTCGAAAACAAAAAAACCACCCAATCGGTGGTTTTTTTATGTCTATAAATATACAACGGACAGCCTCATCCTAAGGGTGACAAATCTACACTTTGAGAATATTGCATCGCTTGCAAATAAAGGTTCGATAACTCTGTTGGAGTTAAATCCCCAGGTAATTTAAAACGGGTTGAGCCCTGCTCTAAACCTTTCGAGGCTTTAAGCACCAGGCCTGGTGCATTATCTTCGCCCATCAACGCGCCTACAATTAAATCATCCAAACTTAACTTTTCTAACAAGCTAGGCAAATCTAAATCCATAACCGCATCCAAAGTCGAAAACAAGCCAACCGTGAAGTAGAGCTCTTTTGGCGTGGTCTTTAAGCGATCAGCCACTAATTCACAAAACTTAGCACGCGTTAAAGAAGTATGAAACAACTCGTTTGGCTTATCATCCATGCCGGATAAAACTAACATCCCTGCCCAGCTCTTCAAACGCTCTAAACCGAAGCGTAACACCGCATCATGAATCGAACTGATTTTTGCTTTACCGGCTGAACCATCCTGAGCCAAAAATCTTAATAGCTTTTGGCTCAGTGAGACATCCTTCGCAATAATCTGGCTAAGTTTGACCATATCTACGTCAGGATCGTAAACGTTGGACAGCAGCTCTAAAACACTCACTTTATTGGTGGGTAGGCGCTGACCTTTAATAATCACTGGTTTGGCAAAGAAGTAACCTTGAAAATAATCAAAGCCGATTTTTTTACAAAAATCGTACTGTTCGCGTGTTTCGACTCGTTCTGCCAATAAACGCACACCCTTATCTTTTAAACGCTGCACGTGTTCCAATAATTGTTTTGGCCCAACCTCCAGAATATCGACTTTGATAATGTCAGCTAAGGCTTCAAGTGGTTCGAGTTTAGGGTTAAACACATAGTCGTCCAAGGCAATGGTATAACCTCGGTCACGCAGTTTTTGGATAGCTTTGAGTAGATTCGGGGTCACATTAACATCTTCTAAGATCTCAATAATGACCTGACTTTTAGGGAAGAAAGGCTGATATTCGCGCAGCAATAAACCTTCGGTGAAGTTAATAAACACCTTATGATCACCCGCGACATCTTTTATACCGATGTCACCAAAGGTGTTTAACATGACTTGAGCTGAGGCACTGTCACCGCCCACGATCACTGCATGATTGTCTTCGCTATTGGTGCGAAACAACAACTCATAAGCAAATAGCTGCAGTTGACCGTTGAAAACTGGCTGACGCCCAACAAAAATATCGATCAATTTAGACATTTATTCACTACAAAAACAGACAATTAGAATTTATTATAACAAACTCTATCGTGAATTAGCCTAAGCTTTACTGCAAATAAAGGCTTAAACCGGCTTAAATTCATCCGGCATGTCAATATCCTCATCACCAAATAAGAACTTTTGCATTTCTTCTTGCAGAAACGACCGCGCTTTTGGATCTAAACTGGATAAACGGTATTCATTTATCAAAATCGTCTGTTGGCTTAACCATTGTTTCCACGCTTCTTTAGAAACGCTCTCATAAACACGTTTACCCAACTCACCCGGAAACGGGGCGAAATCCAAACCTTCCATGTCTTCGTTAAATTTTGCGCAATGTACTTGTCGTGTCATAGATGTCTCCAAAAGGTTTTGTTTCTAATACGGTTTGCTTTAATGCTCGTTGCAATAAAATTTTTATGGGTGCCGGCAACCCCACTTTCAACGCCTCGTCTAGCGTCAACCAGCAATAAGGTCCGCATGAGTCAGGCTCGGCCACTGTTGGCGCTTTTAAGGCATACACCGGCATCATCTCTAAATGGTAATGACTAAAAGTATGCCGAATACCCGACCATTTTACCAGACTATTCAAATCCACCCCAGCCAAGCTTAAATCATCGAATGAATCAAATTCCGGCAAACTATACAGACCACCCCAAACACCTCTATTTGGGCGCTGTATCAGAGCGATCTGATTATCCGAGTTAAACAATAATAAGAACCAGGCCTGGCGAGTGGGTTTTTGTTTTTTGGGTTTGGAATAAGGAAAATCCGACACCCGTCCAAACTGAAAAGCTTGGCAGTCCGGTTTAAGCGGGCATTCTTCACAACCAGGCCTGGTTCTTTTGCACAAGGTCGCGCCTAAATCCATAATCGCCTGAGTGTAATCAGCAAAACGGGTTTGCGGGGTCAGGTCTTCGGCTAATTGCCATAATTGGGTTTCAAGCTTTTTATTGCCCGGCCAACCTTCAATCGCCGCGTGACGCGTTAACACACGCTTTACATTGCCATCCAAAATCGCATAACGTTGCTCAAACGCTTGCGACAAAATCGCCCCTGCGGTCGAACGGCCAATTCCCGGCAACGCCATAATCGCATCAAACTCATCCGGAAACTCACCGCCATGCTGGGTGTCAATAATCTGAGCCGCTTTGTGCAAATTTCGGCCACGTGCGTAATAACCCAGCCCTGCCCAATGCGCCAAAACCTCATCCTGCTCTGCCAACGCCAAGGCCCTAATATCAGGAAAGCGCTGCATAAAACGTTCAAAATACGGAATCACCGTTTGCACCTGGGTTTGCTGCAACATAATTTCCGACACCCAAACCTGATAAGGCGAACGCGGATGTTGCCAAGGCAAATCGTGACGGCCATGCACATCAAACCAAGCTAATAAACGTGTTGCAAAGCTCAAACCCCACTCCTGTAAAGCGTCCACGAAGTCGGTTATACTAGCAGACTTTTCAACGCCCGCTGAGAGATTACGCCATGAGCGAACAAGCTGACTCAACCGAAAATACCCTACGCCACCGCATCAAAAGTTTTGTATTACGCCAAGGCCGCATGTCAAAAGGTCAACAGGCCGCCATCGACCGCATTTGGCCACAATACGGACTTGAAGCCGATGCTGGATTATTGGATTTAGCGCAGGTATTTGGCCGCGACGCCCCAACCTATGTCGAAATCGGTTTTGGTATGGGCAGCAGCTTAGCGCAAATGGCGCAAGACAATCCACAGAATAACTACATTGGAATCGAAGTACATCGCCCAGGTGTAGGCGCGTTATGTAAGTTGATTGAAGAAAAGAACCTGACCAATATTCGGATTTTTAATCACGATGCGGTCGAGATTTTAGAAAAGCAAATTCCACAGAACTGTTTAAGCGGCGTGTATCTATTTTTCCCCGATCCATGGCACAAAGCACGCCACAAAAAACGCCGCATTGTACAACCAGCATTTGTCGCTAAACTGGCTGAACATTTAGTACCTGGTGGTGAGTTTCATATGGCAACCGATTGGGAAGATTACGCCGAACACATGATGGAAGTCATGAGTGCCGCCCCCGACTACACCAACGCCGCCGGAGAAGGCCAATTCACCCCACGCCCCGACTACCGCCCCCTGACAAAATTCGAACAACGCGGCCATAGACTAGGGCATGGGGTTTGGGATTTGATATTTAAGAAACGTTAGCTTGGTAAGCCAGCCACCAGGCCTGGTTTACGGTTTGCTATATTCAACCTAACCTCTTACTTGCTACAGGACAAACCATAATGTATATTAGTGATGTACATTAATAAGATGAGGTGAGTGATGCATCGAACCCAAATTTACTTTGAAGAAGCCTTTTTTGAAGAACTGAAAGAACAAGCCAAACAAGCCAACACCTCTATTTCCGGCTATATCCGTGATGTAGTAGCCAAAGATTTAGCTAAGACAAAGCAGCCCAAAAATGCACCTGATTTTTCCGAATTTGCTGGCCTTTGGCAAGACCGTGATATTAGCCAGCAGGACTTACGCGAGAAGGCTTGGAAATGATTTGTCTCGACACCAATGTGCTCATCGAAATTTTAAAAAATAACACACAAACATTGGACAAATTGAAGCAGCTTAATACAGTTTTTGCCATCAGCAGCATAACGACAATGGAACTGCTTTATGGCGCACTTGATAAAAAAGAACTGCAACAACTTCAAGCGTTTATTGAAAAGTTTCAAATTATTCACATTGACCAAGCCACTAGCGAACAAGCTACCGCGTTAATTACAAGTTATGCAAAAAGCCACACCCTTGATATACCCGATGCATTAATCGCCGCAACTTGCTTGACTCGCAACTTGCCACTTTTTACATATAACTTAAAAGACTTTCGCTTCATACCAGGCCTGGTTATCATCTAAAATCATCCTATTCAAATTTAGTTATTAAGGTTTCACATGTCTCAAAGTCCGATTGTTCTTGTTGATGGTTCGTCTTATTTGTTCCGCGCGTTTCACGCGATGCCGCCGCTCACTAATCGTGAAGGCCATCCTACTGGGGCAATTTATGGCGTGACGAATATGATTGGCAAGTTGCTGGAGACTTATCAGCCTGAGCATATGGCGGTGGTATTTGATGCCAAGGGCAAAACTTTCCGTAACGATTTGTATGCTGAATATAAAGCGCATCGCCCGCCAATGCCGGATGAGTTGCGCGTGCAAATTGAGCCGATTCACCAAATCGTCAAAGCTTTGGGTTTGCCTTTATTGGTGATTGAGGGCGTGGAAGCCGACGACGTGATCGGCACTTTGGCGGTGCAAGCCACCGAAGCCAAACGTGATGCGTTAATTTCCACTGGCGACAAAGATATGGCGCAGTTGGTGAATGAGCACATCACCTTAATTAACACTATGAACAATACTTTGATGACACCGGATAAGGTGGTGGAGAAGTTTGGTATTCGCCCGGATCAGATTATTGATTATTTAGCGTTAATGGGCGACACCTCAGACAACATTCCCGGCATTCCAAAATGCGGCCCTAAAACCGCAGTGAAGTGGTTAGATGCGTATGGCACGATGGATAATCTGATCGCACATGCCGACGAAATTAAAGGCAAAATTGGCGAAACCTTGCGTGAACATATTCCGCATTTAGATCTTTCGCGCCAGCTCACCACGATTCGAACCAATTGCGATCTGCCGATCAACTTGCCGGATTTGGCGCGCCAAGAGCCGGATGTTGACGCGCTTAAAACCCTGTTTGCCGAATATGAATTTAAAAACTGGTTAGGTCAACTTGAGGACGGCAAAATGCCGTTTACTCGCCAGGTAAACCATCATGCTAAATCTACGCCTACGCAAAAAACTGCGCCTGCTTCTAAGCCGCTTGAAGCGGTTATAGCCAATAGCGCAGATTATGAAACCATTTTAACTAACGAACAATTTGATAACTGGTTGGGCAAACTCAAGGCCGCTGAGGTGTTTGCGATTGATACCGAAACCACCGCGCTCGAACCTATGCTAGCTCAAATGGTGGGCATTAGTTTTGCGGTTGAGCCACAACCAGGCCTGGTGGAAGCAGCTTATCTGCCTTTGCGCCACGATTATGAAGGTGCGCCCACTCAGTTGGATTTCGAGCAAACACTGCAAGCTTTAAAGCCATTGCTTGAATCGAAAGACGTGATTAAAGTTGGCCAGAACATTAAATACGATTGGCATATTTTCAAAAACCACGGCATTACTTTACAAGGCATTGGCTTTGACACCATGCTGGAATCTTACGTGTTAAACAGCGTCGCCACACGCCATAACATGGACGATTTGGCCGAGTTTTATCTGCAAAAAACCACGATCAAATTTAAAGACGTCGCTGGTACGGGTCGCGCGCAAAAGACCTTTAACCAAATCGAACTCGACACCGCCAGTCCTTATGCGGCGGAAGATGCGGATATTACATTACGTTTACACCAAACCCTGTGGCCGAAACTGCAAATCGAAAAACAATTAATGGATGTTTTCCGTGAAATTGAAATGCCATTGTTGCCTATTTTGGCGAAGATGGAACGCCACGGCATGTTGGTGGATAAAGACCTGTTAAAAATTCAGAGCAATGAGCTGGCAGAGAAAATTGAGCAAATCGAAGAAGCGGCGTATCGTGTGGCTGGGCAAGAATTTAACCTAGGTTCACCCAAACAACTGCAAGAAATTCTGTTTGAAAAACTCGATTTGCCGGTGATTAAAAAAACCCCAAAAGGCCAACCATCTACCGCCGAACCAATTCTGGCGGAGCTGGCCGAACAGGGTCATGAACTGCCTAAGTTGATTATGCAGCATCGCACCATGGCGAAACTCAAATCCACCTATACAGATGCCTTGCCCAAGCAGATTCACCCCGAAACCGGACGAGTTCACACCTCTTATCAACAAGCGGTCGCCTCCACCGGGCGTTTGTCATCGACTGATCCGAACTTACAAAATATTCCGATCCGCACCGCCGAAGGTCGTCGGATTCGCCAAGCCTTTATTGCGCGCCCGGGTTATGTGTTGCTCGCGGCCGACTACTCGCAAATCGAGTTGCGCATTATGGCACATTTGAGTGAAGACCCCGGCCTGCTCACCGCGTTTGCCGAAGGTAAAGATATTCACAAAGCCACCGCCGCCGAAATTTTTGATACCGCGCTGGATGAAGTCACAACCGAACAACGTCGTAGCGCCAAAGCGGTGAACTTTGGTTTGATTTACGGCATGTCAGCATTTGGTTTAGCCAATCAACTGGGCGTAAATCGTGGGTTGGCGCAGGCTTATATTGACCGATATTTTGATCGTTATCCGGGCGTTAAAACCTATATGAATACCACCAAAGCCGATGCCAAATATCATGGTTATGTTGAAACCCTAGCGGGTCGTCGTTTGTATTTGCCAGATATTAATGCGCGCAACGGCCAGCTTCGCCAATACGCCGAACGCACCGCGATCAACGCGCCGATGCAAGGCACGGCGGCGGATATTATTAAACGCGCGATGATTGCGCTGGATGAATGGATAGACAAAGGCGAATTTGATATTCGCATGTTAATGCAGGTTCACGATGAATTGGTATTTGAAGTCAAAGCCGATCAGGTGGAGGCGGTCAAAACCCATATCAAGCAATTAATGGAAGCCGCGATGAAACTGGATGTGCCGTTAATTGTGGATATTGGACAAGGCCTAAACTGGGACGAAGCCCATTAATAAAGGAAGCGTAATTATGAAACTTGAAACTCTCGCTCTACACGCTGGATATGAACCAGAAGCCACTACCAAAGCTGTGGCTGTACCGATTTATCAAAGCTCATCATTTGCGTTTGACAATGCGCAACATGCAGCCGATTTGTTTGACCTAAAAGTCCCCGGCAACATTTATTCGCGCATGATGAACCCCACCAATGCCGTGTTAGAAGCACGCTTAACCGCGATGGAAGGTGGACTTGCCGCGTTAGCCGTTGCAACCGGCATGGCCGCTATTACTTACACCGTGCAAACACTGGCCGAAGCAGGCGACAATATTCTTAGCACCAGCGAACTTTATGGTGGTACCTACAACCTATTTGCCCACACCTTGCCTCGTCAAGGCTTAGAAGTGCGTTTTTTTGACAAGGATGCCAGCGACGAAGAACTCGCCGGTTTAATTGATGAAAAAACCAAAATGCTGTATTGCGAAACCATCGGCAATCCATCCGGTAGCATTGTCGATATTGAGCGACTTGCCAAGTTAGCCCACGCCCACGGCATTCCATTAGTGGTTGATAGCACAGTTCCTTCACCCGCGCTCTGGCGCCCGATTGAATACGGCGCGGATATTGTTATCCATTCGGCTACCAAATATATCGGCGGCCACGGCACCACATTGGGCGGCGTGATCGTCGATGCCGGTACCTTTCCTTGGGCCGAACACGCCGAACGTTTCCCGCTGCTAAATACGCCTGACATTTCTTATCACGGCGTCACCTATACTCAAGACTTCGGCCAGGCGGCATTTATAGCACGCTGTCGTGTAGTGCCTTTACGTAATATGGGTGCGGCCTTATCAGCAAACAGCGCGTTTCAGCTGCTTCAAGGCCTGGAAACTTTGACCTTACGCATGGAACGTATTTGTCAAAACGCTCAAGCGGTCGCTGAGTTTTTAGAGGCTCATCCGGCGGTTTCTTGGGTTAACTATGCGGGATTGCCTAGCCATAAAGACCATGCGCTAGCGCAAAAATATATGAACGGCAAAGCCTCAGGAATTTTAAGTTTTGGATTAGTATCTGGACGAGAAGGCACGCGCCGTTTCTACGATGCGCTCAAATTGATTATTCGTTTAGTTAATATTGGTGATGCCAAGTCTTGCGCCAGTATTCCGGCCGAGACAACGCATCGACAATTAAATGATGCCGAGCTCAAGTCCGCTGGTGTACCGCCAGAAATGGTTCGATTATCCATAGGTATTGAACATATCGACGATTTGATCGCTGATATTGATCAAGCACTTAAGGCGGCGTCATAAACCACGCGACACTTATCTCCTGCCATAACTCACAAAAGGGGAGTAATTGATCTTTCAATAGACTTTGGCATAACCTTTAGGTAGGTTTTTATAGCGTTTGTATGACCATTGGTATTGGTTGGGTACTTGGCGTACGCAGGTTTCGACCCCGTGATTGAGGGCGGTCGTGGCCAATTGTTCGTCGGCGGACGCGACATCGGCAGGCGCATCCAGTAAGTGAATGACATAACCTTGCGCTTGCGGTAAGCGTTCAGCCAGAATATAAAATACCGAACAAGCGGATTTCTGCGCGAGTTTTGACACCAGCACCATGGTATTCGCCGGATGACCAAAAAATGGAGCGACTACGCCACCACTTTTGCCCGGATCTTGATCTGGCAAGATCCCCACAACTTCTGAATTTTTTAACGCTTTTCGCAACCCTTTGACACCGGACATATCAGTTGGCTGTAATTTCACGCCACTGGATTGACGGGCTTGACGCATAAATGTATCAAGCGAACCTATGCGTGGTGGACGATATAAAATCGTAGTCGGGTAATGCTCGGCTAGATAATGCCCAATGATTTCCCAGCAACCCACGTGAGGCGATAACACCATTACACCTTTACCTTTTGCGACCGCTTCGGCAAGGCGATCTGCGCCTTCAACGCGTTTAATTAAAGCGAGTTTTTTCGCCTGTGGCCAACACCAAATCGCACCTAGTTCGGTAGCGGTTTTGCCGGTTTCGATTAAGCTTTGTTTAACTAACAATGCGCGGGCTTCGCTGGATAAATTGGGAAATGCGATGTCGATATTTTTAATCGACACGCGTTTGGTCGAGTTGGGCAGTCGCCATAATAACCAACCAATCGCCGCGCCTAAACGCTGGCTCCATTTAAGCGGCAGCCAAGATAAAGCCCGCACCAAGCCTTTAAAAAGGGCGCCTTGAATTGGGTGATGTTCGCTACTCTTCTTCATCCCAGGCTTCCTCCAAACCGGCTAAACCCGCATGGTTATCATCGGCAATCAGCGGTTGCATGGCCGTCCATAAATTGGCATACACATGTTTATTACGTTTTTCTTCGTCCAATAACATTTGTTTGAAATGCTGACGTGCTTGCGGTTTGGCAAAGCAAGCCGGACAGTTATCGGGAATCACCGGCAAATTCGCCGCTTCGGCAAAATCACGCGTTTGATTTTCGCGCACTTTTACAAACGGACGAATAATGCGCACATCGCCATCGTTATTTAAATAATGCGCTTTCATGGTTCTAAGCTGACCGGCGTTAAACGCCGACATTAAAAAGCTTTCTGCCAAGTCGTCCAAATGTTGCGCCAACGCCAATACGTTATACCCTTCGCGACGACACACGGTATAAAGCTTGCCGCGTTTTTGGCGTGAACAAAAACTGCAAAATGAATCACCTTTCATATATTGATTGGCAAGTGCAACCAGATCCTCCGACTCATAAAAATACGGCACACCCAACTCGGCCAAAAAATCTTTAAGCGGAGACGGATCAAACCCCGGAATTTGCGGGTCAATCGTGCAAGCCGCCAATTCAAACTTAACCGGCGAGTGACGCTGTAAATGCTTTAACACCATTAATAACGCCAACGAATCTTTACCGCCAGATAAACCCAACAACACCCGATCACCTGAGCGAATCATATTAAACTGCGCAATCGCCCGCCCCACCGGCTGTAAAATTTTCTTTGGCGGTTTAATCACGGCTTCTTTTTTGGTCTTTATAACATCTTCCATTAGCTTCCCATCACCAGGCCCGGTAGTTTTTGGTACAAAATAAATACGCTCATTAAGACTAAAAATACCGCGAACACACGGCGTAATAATTGTTGGTCAAACTTGTGACTAACTTTATGGCCTAACCAACCACCTATAATACCAATAAGAGTAAATTTAATAATAATGCCCCAATCTAGCGCGAGATTTAACGCGTTCAATACTTCTAGATAAGCACCGAAACCAGCGAAGGATTTCATCGCGATAATCACTAAACTGGTGCCAATCGCCAAACGCATCGACAAGCCGCCCAATAAGACCAAAGCTGGAATAATTAAAAAGCCGCCACCAACCCCAACTAAGCCGGTAATCGCGCCCACTACTAAACCATCTGCAACGATTTTATAAGCCGCGCGCGGCGCTTTTGGCGCGTCGTTTAGGTCGACGGGTTTAAACATTAAATAGGCCGCGCTTAACATTAAGGCGGCGAAAATTAACATCTGAATCACGCCATCAATAAAGTGCGCTAACCAAGCGCCAAATACCGCCCCCACCAGGCCTGGTATGCCAAACCAAGCCACCATGCGCCAGTCAATGGTCTTTTGGCGAGCGTAGGGTATGGCAGAGATTAACGAGATCACCCCCACAATCATCAAGGAACCCGCCATCGCGACTTTGGGATCTTGACCGACTAAATAGACCAACACCGGCACGGTCAAAATCGAGCCGCCCGAACCGAGCAAGCCTAAACTTAAACCAATTAATAAAGCGCCAACCCAGGCTAAAATCATAGGGTTTTCCTTTTGAGCAATACGCCCGATTCAATGTGATGGCTGTAAGGGAATTGATCGAATAAGGCCGCGGCCATTAAATCATGCGTTTTTTCTAATACTGTTAAATCTCGCGCCAGGGTTTCTGGATTGCAGGAGATATACAAAATGTGATCAAACTCACTCGATAACTGGCGAGTTAAGTCATCCAGCCCAGCGCGCGGCGGATCAACAAAAATAGTGTTGAACTGATAAGTCGATAAATCAATTTCCGCCAAGCGATTGTATTGCCGACCTTGCAAGGCTTGCGACACATCTTCGGCGGCCATCTTAACCACCTCGACATTTTCCACGCCATTTTTTGTCAAATTGAATTGCGCTGATTTTACCGAGGTTTTAGAAATTTCAGTCGCTAACACGTGGCCATACAAATCTGCTAAAGCAATCGAAAAATGGCCATTACCACAATACAACTCCAGCAAATCCCCGCCGAGTCCGCGGCTTTGCTCGCGCGCCCAAGCCAACATATTCTGCGCCATTTTGGCGTTTGGCTGAGTAAAGCTATTTTCGATCTGCTGAAACCACCAGGCCTGGTGGTCAGCTTCTAAACGTTCGACCACAAAATCCTGATCCAACACAATCTTTTGCTTGCGACTGCGTCCGATTAAATGGTTAATGGGCAATGCATCACGCAAGGTTTGCGCAGCTAACGACCAGGCCTGGTCGTCGAGTTTTTTGCGGTAAATTAAGGTCACCAACATTTCGCCACTTAAGGTGGCTAAAAAATCAATTTCAAACAAGCCGTTTTTTAAGATGACGTTTTCACTAATTTTCGCCAATAAGGGCGCCATTAAGTTATCAATGGATTCGGCCGCCATCGGGCAAGTGCTGATTTCGACCGGGTGTTTAGGATTAGCCGGATCAAACATCGCATAAAACAAACGTTCCGGTGTATGCCAAATACGAAACTCCGCGCGCTGACGAAAATGCGCAGGCGCAGAAGCAAACACCTGCAACTTATCCGTCATGCTTGGCACTAGACCCAGCAAACGCTGCTGCTTGTCTGCGAGCTGTTGATCATATTGTTGGGGAAAAACCTGACACAGCACAAGGCCATCCTCTTTATCAAAAATTAGGCGGGCATTATATCGCGTCTAACGCCCTATGCCTAACTTCTCAAACCCCACGCTTGACAAGTCATCGGGGCTCATTTAATCTGCACTCAATCTCTCGGGGTGCGTTTGCGGTTGCGAACGCTGAGAAGGTCTTAGACCTAACCCGCTGAACTTGAACTGGTTAGAACCAGCGTAGGGAAGAGAATCATCTTAATCGGCGTGTTTCATACTTTGTGACCCACTTTCTCGCCGTTTCTGAATGCCTCCGGTGCCTGCGTTTGAATAACCAGGCCTGGTGGTTGCAAATAAAACCCTCCTCGCCTGTTATTTCAAACGCCCCAAGCCGACTTTTCGCGCTGTTTTTCTGCCCCAAAATTATTTGGAGAAAAACATGACACACAATATCAAACACACCGCGGCTCATAGCGAAATTACGCGCGAGCCATTACCGGCTTCGTCTAAAGCTTATATTAACGGCGAAATTCATCCTCAGATTCGGGTTCCGATGCGCGAAATTGTGCTCACGAATGGCGAAACTTTGACGGTTTATGATACCTCCGGCCCTTATACCGATCCGAATGCCAAAATTGATTTAACTCAAGGGATCGAAGCAATCCGTAAAGATTGGATTTTGGCACGTGGCGATGTGGAAGAATATGAAGGTCGTCAAATTAAAGCGGTGGATAACGGTTATAAACGTGAAAACGATGTACCCGCTGAATTATTGGCCGCCGAGCAAGGTTTAAAACGCACCCCACTGCGCGCTAAAACGGGCAAAAATGTGACCCAAATGCACTATGCACGCCAAGGTATTGTTACCCCAGAAATGGAATTTATCGCAATCCGCGAAAACCAACGCCGCATCGAAGTGTTGGATGCCGAACGCGAAGCGCGTTTGGCCGGTGAAAGTTTTGGCGCGAACCTGCCAGACTTGATTACGCCGGAATTCGTGCGCGATGAAGTCGCCGCCGGGCGTGCGGTGATTCCGTCCAATATTAACCACCCGGAATCGGAACCGATGATTATCGGTCGCAACTTTTTGGTCAAAATTAACGCCAATATCGGCAACTCGGCGATTACTTCGTCTATTGCCGAAGAAGTTGAAAAAATGGTCTGGTCAACCCGTTGGGGCGGTGACACCGTGATGGATTTATCTACTGGTAAAAATATTCATGCCACCCGCGATTGGATTATCCGCAACGCCCCCGTTCCCATCGGCACCGTGCCTTTGTATCAAGCATTGGAAAAGGTAAACGGCATTGCCGAAGACCTAACTTGGGAAGTCTATCGCGACACCTTGATTGAGCAGGCCGAACAAGGCGTGGATTACTTTACGATTCACGCCGGCGTGTTATTACGTTATGTGCCAATGACAGCCAAACGCGTGACCGGCATTGTGTCGCGCGGCGGCTCGATTATGGCGAAATGGTGTTTAGCGCACCACAAAGAAAACTTCCTTTACACCCATTTTGAAGACATTTGCGAAATCATGAAAGCCTATGATGTCAGTTTCTCGCTGGGTGACGGCTTGCGCCCGGGTTCGATTGCCGATGCCAATGACGAAGCGCAGTTATCTGAGCTGCAAACGCTCGGTGAACTGACCAAAATCGCGTGGAAACACGATGTGCAAACCATTATCGAAGGCCCGGGGCATGTGCCGATGCACAAGATAAAAGAGAACATGGATTTGCAACTCAAGCTATGTCACGAAGCACCGTTTTACACGCTCGGCCCGTTGACCACCGATATTGCACCGGGTTACGACCACATTACTTCGGCGATTGGCGCCGCGATGATCGGTTGGTACGGCACCGCGATGCTGTGTTATGTGACACCCAAAGAACATTTGGGTTTGCCAAATCGTGAAGACGTCAAAGAAGGTTTGATGGCGTATAAAATCGCCGCCCATGCCGCTGACGTCGCCAAAGGTCATCCGGGCGCACGTCATCGCGATGATGCCATGAGTAAAGCCCGTTTTGAATTCCGCTGGATGGATCAGTTTAATATTGGTCTCGATCCCGAGCGTGCCATGGCCTATCACGATGAAACTTTACCGCGTGATTCAGCCAAAGTAGCGCATTTCTGTTCCATGTGTGGTCCCAAGTTCTGCTCGATGAAAATCAGCCAAGAAGTGCGTGATTACGCGGCTCAATTAGGTGTCGATGAACAAAAAGCACTGGAAGCGGGTATGGCGGAACAAGCGCAAACCTTTAAAGAGCTGGGCAGTGAAATTTCGGTGCCGGTTGACCAGCTTAATCACAAAACTAAAAAGCAGGCTTAAGTTATGAAGCTGGACGGTTTAAAAACCGTTGGCATCGCGGGAGCAGGCCTGGTAGGTCGCGTGCTGGCGTTGAATTTAATTCAGCGCGGCATTCAAGTGACTTTATTTGAACGCGATTTATCCAGTTCTGCGCCCAATGCCGCCGGTTATACCGCCGCGGGTATGCTTTCGCCTTATGCCGAGTTGGAGCTCATGGATGCCGAGTTGTTTCAACTCGGCGTGCGTTCGATTGAACTTTGGCCAGGCCTGGTGGATTGGATGGCTAATCAAGGTTGTCCGGTGGATTTTCAACATCGTGGCAGTTTAGTGTTAGCACATCATAATGACCGCGCGGACTTGCAACACTTTATGCGTCAGTTGATGGATAAATTGCCCAGCGGTTATCAGGTTGAACAACTAAACAACACACGCTTAACCGAACTAGAACCTGAATTAGCACATCACCACCAGGCCTGGTGGTTGCCGAATGAAGGTCAGGTGGATTCAAGCCAGTTTTTCCAGCAAAGTGAACGCCTGCTTAAAAACCATGCGTTAGTGGAATGGCGTGAAAACACCGAGGTGAAGCAACTGTCGTCTCGCCAAATTGATGGCCAAACGTTTGACTGGGTGTTTGATTGCCGAGGTTTAGGTGCAAAACCCGACATGCGCGATTTACGCGGTGTCCGTGGTGAAGTGTTTTGGTTAGATGCGCCCGAAGTCAAACTCACGCGTCCGGTACGTTTAATGCACCCGCGTTATCGGATTTATATTGTGCCGCGCGCCAATGGACGTTATGTGATTGGTGCGAGTGAAATTGAAAGTGAAGACCGTAGCCCGATGTCAGTGCGCTCCAGCTTGGAATTATTGTCCGCCGCTTACAGTCTACATCCTGGGTTTGCCGAAGCACGAATCATCAATCAACTTACCAATTGCCGCCCAGCCTTAGGTGATAATTTACCGCGCATCGAACAATTGGACGGCCTAACGCGAATCAACGGTTTATATCGCCACGGCTATTTATTCTCACCCGCAATGGTGGAACAGGCCTTGGCTGAGTTAAAGATTTAGTTGAACCACGAAGAACACGAAGATTTTTAGCCCCCTCTCCCATCAAGGGAGAGGGGGCAAGACTTCGCGCTCTTCGTGTCCTTCGTGGTAATAAACAGGTGAAACATGATTTTATTGATTAATGATAAACCCACAGAAACCAAGGCTCAGACCTTAGCAGGCCTGGTGCTTGAGCTGGAAATTGAAGGCGCATTTGCGTTGGCGTTAAATGAAAACTTTGTGCCCAAAAGCCAATACGCTGACACACTAATAAATGAAAATGACCGCATAGAAATTGTCGCCCCCATGCAAGGCGGCTGAGTGATTGAACCACGAAGCTCACGAAGAGCACGAAGTTTTTACTTTTAGTCCCCTTCGTGAGCTTCGTGGTAATAAAAAAACAGGATTTAAACCATGATATGCAGTTGTGATTATCTTACATTTAATTTATCATTAAATCATTAACCTTTAGTAATGGTGGTTTTGTGAGATTAATTAAAGCAACAGAGAACTTCAAGTTGCATGGTCACCCCTATGAAGACTTCCCTCTAATTGTTAATTCAGAAATGGGGCTGGTAAAAGAAGTTCATCAGTTCTTAATTTATTTCTGCATAACCAGAGGTCGAGTAGAAAGCAAGAATACATGGTGGCGTTATGGTCAGGATATGTATGACTACTTTGGTTATTTGGAGGGGAATGGATTAGATTGGCGTTTAAGTTTGGCAGATACCCAACACTCTGTTATTGCTACTTATCGTGATTGGTCGGTGAGCTTAGGCTTATCATCTAAAACGATCAATGGACGATTAAGAACCATCATCCAGTTCTACGAGTTTGCTTTTAGAAAGCATTGGATTGAGTCCGTTCCTTATGATATTGAAACGGTCATCATCAACAAAGGTAAAGGCTTCTTGGCTCATACCGACAAGTCAGGAAATCAGAAGAATACCGCCAATGTCATGCTTAAAGAGAAAGTCTCCGCTTTACAAATTTTGACAAAACAAGAAGTCAAAACCTTAATGTCCCACCAGTGTTTTATCTCCCAACACTTAATCTATCGTTTAGCTGTTCAAACCGGTTTGCGTAAAGAGGAGTTGCTGACGTTTCCTGAAAGTTACATACAAGACCCACAAACCAAGCGTGTCAAAGCGATTGTACCGGTTGTATTGAGCTCTAAAGACATGGACGTAAAAAGCGGCCAAGGCGGAACAAAAGGTAACAAGGAGCGCACCATTCACATCCCGATTTCCTTGTATGAGCGATTATGGCAATACAAGTTGCATGAGCGAAATGAACTGCTACTAAAGAACGGGGTCAGTGAGCAGAAAGCCTTGTTGTTGAACCGCTTTGGACGCCCCTATTCAATTAAGGGCACGATACTTAATACCGAGCTAAAAAAGATTGTTGGGCGAAAAGAAATCAGCTTGCACAAGCTGCGCCACACTTATGCGACTTTTAAGCTGTATGGTCTGCGAAACAGCCCAGGGTATCGTGGAGACCCATTGGTTTACATCCAAGACCGATTAGGCCACTCAAGCATTTTAACGACACAAATCTATTTGCACTACCTTGAAGATTTAGAGGGTGATTTGATGACCGAATACGACCAAGACATTGATCAAATCTGCCTTGAAGCGGAGGGTGTCGCATGAAAAAGCGTAAAGACTTTAATCAAACTCCTTTAGCACCTGTTGTTGACCAAGATGGTGTACTTGTTGCGACTCCTGTTTTGCAATTAGACATTTCAGAAAACAAGGTTGTGTCGTTTGGTGTGAATAATACAACTAATCGAAATTATGACTTCACTAAACATTACGGACAAGGCTTTGACGAGATTACCAGTGCGGTACAACAAACCATAGAAATTATGCTATCAGAGAACGTGGTGAATGCTACGACTGTTTCAAATTACTGCCGCATTGGGTTCGGATATTTCGCTAAATATTTAACGATTTATGCTCAAGCAATGGGGCGTGAGCTAGTGTTGCAGGATATTAATCTTGAGCTGATTGAAATCTATATTCAGCATTTAAAAAAGCAATATCCCAACGTCTCTACTGCGAAGAATTTATATACACACACGAAGTCCATTCTTGTCAAAATGCAAGGCATGGGATGGCTTGAGCGATTTGATTTTCCCAGAAACCCGTTTCCAAACTCGAATCGCAAAGTGAAAGGTCAAACGGCATTTTCAAAAGCCGAACGTAAGCGGGTTGCGCATGCATTAAAAGTTGATGTAAATAAAATTCTTGAAAAGCAACAGCCGTTGAATAGCTATGAGTTAACCATCTTTTTATTGGCGATTGCACTACGAAGCGGCATGAATACCACGCCTCTTTTGGAAATGACAACTGATTCAATTCAAGCGCACCCACTTAAAGAAGATCGCAAATTGCTGGTACTCTACAAGCGACGTGGCAATGCCACCCACATTCAAAACCTTCGCCATTCAACCAGCGTTGAAAACGTGCAAACGGTCTTAGTTGATGTGGCAGTGATGGTTCAGCATATCATTGACATGAACCAGTCATTAAGAACCGAAAGGGGCACCGATTTAGCCTTATGCTTTCGTACAACAGGTAACTCTAAAACTTCGGGTGAAATCACTACAATCTCAAATACAACAGTCTATGAAAATACAAATAAGTGGATCAAAGAAAAAGAACTGAAAAACGATAATGGTGAACCGCTACAAATTAATATCTCACGCTTTAGAAAGACCTTTGAAAACCGCATTTGGGAGTTATCGGGTGGTGACCCTTTTGTAACGGCCGCACATGCGAATCACAGCCTAAGAGTATCGCAAACCCATTATCTTGAAGCCCCAAAAGAGGCTGAAAAGGCCTTTAACTACATGGGTAAGGTGCGAACTCAAGAACTGCTCTCAAATGTCGAAGTGATTGAGAATAACACGCCTGTTTCCAAATGCTCTAATATTCCAAATCGAACAGACAGTAACAGCAATAAAATCTACTGTACTGACTTTTTAAGCTGTGTTCGCTGTCGCAATATGGTGGTGACAAAAGAAGACCTGTATCGTCTATTTTCGTTCTACTGGCTAATTGTGTATGAGCGTGAAACTATTGGCGCAAAGCGTTGGAGTAAATACTTTGCGCATATCATCCGCATTATTAATCGAGACATCGCACCCCAGTTCGATGCGGAGTTTGTCGCCACCATTAAAGCAGAAGCCCAAGCCAACCCACACACTGCATGGAAGCACCGTAATCAGTTGGAGGCCGTTGCATGAGCCAAGTATTAAAGATCAGTGCAATTGACTACTGCCGACCTCAAAAACTGCATGAACTTGATGACTCGGTACTTAAAACGCTGCCGGTATCGTCTTATCAGCTTCCTGATGGAGCCCATCAAGTTATCAGCCAATACGCAGATGATGTATGGCGATTAGAAGATGCACGATTTCCATCGAACACTAAAGATACTAACAAGAAACTCCGCTTTAACACCATTCCAACGCAGTTCGTGGAAGCAGTAAAGTTTGCCTTGAAGCATTACGACATCAAGCAGAATCTATCGGGAAATACGCTATTCAGTGTGTTTATAGGCCTAAAGCCTTTTCTCGCTTACTTGGATGGTATTGGGGTTCAGAGTGTTTTAGATATTACGCCTTTGCATTGCGCCAATTACGTCCATCAATGTAAGCAATTAATTTCCAAAAATACCCAGAAACCGTTATCTAAGGCCACGTTAATAAACCGATTTTTAGCGATTGAAACCCTGTATCACAACCTCAAAGGTACGAAATGGGCGTTTGAACATCCGTGGGTTGAGAGTTCGGCAAGCTATTTGGCAGGTGCTACAAGACAAGGAAAGAAAACCGCCAAAACTCAAGTGATTCCAGATGCCGAACTCAAGGTGCTAATAAATCATTGTCATAAGATATTGGGGCAAGCCAACGAACTGATCCAGCTTCAAGCGGAAATTGAATGTGAGCGAATCAAAATGGCTGAAACGATTAACTCTAATGTTGGAATTAGTACATCCATTAATAGGCGCCTACTCAAACCTAGAGGCTATTCAGGACTAAGACAGTTTAACGTGTTACACGGTAACATTCCCGATGCAATGGCCATCATTATTCTGACCTTTAGCGGGATTCGTATTCACGAACTTTGTGCCATCCAGACCGATGCTTACCGCATTGAGGATAATGAAGAGGATGTCTACTACTGGCTAAAGTCGCATTCCAGTAAAACTTATGAAGGTTATACCGAATGGCTGGTGCCTGAAATCGTTATCCAGGCCATTGAGGTGCAAAAGGCCTATGTCAAACCTTTACAAGAAAAATTATGGCAAGAACAAGTTGAATTGCTGGCAAAAGACCCACACAACCCAAGAGGTTTGAAGATTGAGAACTTTAAGCATCACCTGTTTTTGACCAACTCAATGGCGCAAGGTAATCAAGTGAACGCATTAAGCCATGGGGCTTTTGATCATGGATTAAAAGCCTTTGGTAGTGCATTGGGCGTGAAAGGCTTGGCGGCTCACCGTTTTAGACGCACCTTTGCCGTCTATGTGGCGCAATCGGCTTATGGGGATTTACGTTACCTCAAACAGCACTTTAAACATTGGGGTATGGATATGACCTTACTCTACTCAGCGAATCAAACCCAAGACGAAGAACTCTACAATGAAATTGCGGTACAGATTAAAAACTTCAAAATCGCACGGGTTGAAGAGTTTTTGGATGAAGATACGATTATTACAGGTGGCCTTGCCAATAATTTAATCTCGTATCGCTCTAACAATGAATTAGTCAAAACATTTGATAGCCGTGCGGCAATGGCAAAGCGTATCTCAGATACGGTTCACTTACGCTCAACAGGGCATTCATGGTGTACCTCTGATAATTCAGGCTGTGGTGGACGTTCTGTAATTGAGGGAACCGCCTGTGTCGATTGTGATGAGTCCATCATCGAAAAGAAACGTCATGGAGAATACTTCAAAGGCATTTACATACAGCAATTGGAACTTAGGCAAATAGATGATATTGGTGAAGCGGGAAAACAGCGTGTTGAGCGTGATATTGAGCGTTGTGAACGTGTTTTAAAAGATTTGGGTATGTGGGATGAAGTAAATGGAGTAGCGGTTTGAGACTTGATGAAAAGGTTTTTGGATGAAAATATTTAATTGGAACTGCAATGGTGCATTACGCAAAAAATTAGATATTGTAAAAAGAGTCAATGCAGACCTTTGGATTGGTGGAAATAAGAACAAAGGTATTCTTGTTGCAAGCAGAAGTCGGCATGAGCTAATCAGTCTGGAATGGAATAATCCTGACGGTTTGCAGTTATTTTTGCCATTTGTGTACAGGGGGATTGTTTTTGTAGCGGTATGGACAAAGCAAGCAAATTCACCAAACTTTCGTTACATAGGGCAGTTGTGGAAATATATACGTTTACACAAAGTAGTTTTTTCCAGGTTTAAACCAATTATCATCGGAGACTTCAATAGCAATGTTATCTGGGATGAGTGGGACAGATGGTGGAATCACTCAGATCTTGAAAGAATTCTTGAGGAAATGGGAATCAAAAGCTTGTATCACTCAAAGTTCAATGAAATGAGTGGCAGCGAGACTCAACCTACATTTTTCCTTCACAGAAAGCACGATAGGCCCTATCACATAGATTATTGCTTTATGCCAACTCGGAACCACTCCAATTCAAATATTAAAATTGGAGATCGTAAAGAATGGCTTGAATACAGTGACCATCTCCCATTGATCATTGACTCCGAAGGATTAGAGAAGTGATTTTAACTACAGAAAAAGAACTTAAGAATGCACTAATACGTCTAAAACATGGCAGACCAAAGGTTGTCGATAAGACACGTAAAATTAGTATCTCAGCACTTGCAGAAGAAGCCGGCTTATCTGACTCCACCATTCATAACCGTTATCCTGAAATAGCGGCAGAAGTTCGAGAAATCATGGGTAAAGAGCATAAGGTGCAGCGCGATGAAAAGAACGAAAAGCTGAAGTCTGAAAAGGAAAAAAACAGAGAGCTTCGACAACACATTGAACAGCTTGAATCTGATATACGCAAGCTGACTTCCATCAACGCCACTTTGAGCAACGAAAATGCTCAACTCAAAGCTGAAATGGCCAGTAAAAAAGTTGTAAGAATTAACCAAAATTAGAGGGTTTTATAACTATGGAAAAACACAAAAAGTCTTACAATGTGTGTAAGTTAATAATTTCAACGACTTGCTTGAATGTAAGTCTTACCAAGGTTGTATAAAGCATGACAACAAACAACCAGGCCTGGTTACTTGCGGATAAAGAAATAAACAGCCGTTTATTAATCGGTTCGGCCTTGTATCCTTCACCCGATATTATGCGCCAAGCCATTCAAGCCAGCGCTAGCCAAGTGGTGACGGTGTCGATTCGTCGGCAGAATCCAGGCGATCAAAGCGGTCAGGCCTTTTGGCAGATTATCCAATCACTTGGTTGTCATATTTTGCCCAATACGGCCGGTTGTCGAAACGCGCAAGAAGCCATTACCACTGCGCAAATGGCACGAGAAATTTTCGGTACTAACTGGATTAAACTCGAAGTCATCGGTGATGATTACACGCTACAACCTGACCCGTTTGATTTGGTGAAAGCGGCACAGGTGTTAATTGAAGACGGTTTTGAAGTGTTTCCTTATGCCAGCGATGATTTGGTTTTGTGCCAAAGACTGGTCGATGTTGGTTGCCGAATTGTGATGCCTTGGGCCTCGCCAATTGGATCGGGCAAAGGCATGATGAATCCTTACAATATGGAATTGATTCGCAAACGTCTCGACAAAACTACCCTGATTGTCGATGCCGGAATCGGCAAACCTTCGCACGCCGCGCAGGCTTTAGAAATGGGCTTTGACGGCGTTTTGCTTAACTCCGCCGTGGCTTTAGCCGATGACCCCATCCATATGGCGCAAGCTTTCAAACTCGCCATCGAAGCTGGTCGACTAGGTTATGACGCCGGAACCATGCCACAACGCGACTTCGCCAGTGCCTCCACCCCGATATTAGGCACGCCCTTTTGGCACCAAAACCACTAAAATCAGTTCTAACCGGCTAAAATATAGTGTCAAAATTTGGGGAAGGAATTATGAAAATCGTTCATATCAGTGACACCCACGGACTCCATCGCCAAATCGACTTTGCTAATGTTGAGGCGGATGTGTTGGTGCATTCAGGTGATTTTTTAACTGAACTGCGTGATAGTGGTTATAAAGAATATGAGTTCGACGCGTTTATCAAATGGTTCGCTGCTTTGCCTTTCAAGCATAAAATTCTGGTAGCGGGCAATCATGATTGGTTTTGCTATGAATGCTTAAGCCAAGCCGTGGATTTAAAAACCCGTTTGTTCAATGATTTTGGAATTCATTATCTTGAAGATGATGACGTAGTGATTAATCAGGTCAAATTTTATGGTTCGCCTTGGCAGCCAGAGTTTATGAACTGGGCGTTTAACTTGCCGATCAATGGCCCTGAAATTACTCAGAAATGGCAAAAAATCCCTCAGGACACCGATGTTCTTATCACCCATGGCCCCGCGTTTGGGCACCTTGATATGGGAAGCCCTCAAACACGCCCTCTTGGCTGTGAATGTTTGCGCGAAGTACTGGATCAGCATCCCAACATTAAACTACATTTGTTTGGTCACATTCATGAGGACTATGGCCACAAACAATTTAACGGCGTGCATTTTTATAACAGTGCCTATGTTAAACGCGATGAAGATTTACTCGCGTTTCCGCCCGTTATTGACTTGGACAAGCTATGAGCCAGCCCATCATTCTGAGTATCGCAGGTTCTGACACCTTAGCCGGAGCCGGAATTCAAGCTGACTTAAAAACCATTCAGGCTTTAGGCGGCTATGCCGTCACCGTCACTACGGCTATTACAGCGCAGAACTTTAACGGTGTACAAGCGGTTTACCCCCTGCCCGCCGAACAAATAGCGGCGCAGTGCGACAGTTTATTATCCAATGTTCAGATTGATGCCATCAAAATTGGTCAACTGGCGAGTGCTGAAATTATTCAAACGCTTAGCCAATCACTGCAAGGTCTGGATTGCCCGATTGTGCTTGACCCGGTTTTAATCAGTTCTAGCGGCCAGGCTTTGTTATCCGAATCCGCGCATTCCATCATCATTAAACAGCTGCTTCCACTAGCCAGTGTCATTACCCCCAATATCCCCGAAGTGAATGCTTTGCTCGGCACGGATTTTAAAGGCTTAGCGAATGAAATGACCGATATTGGCCAGGCGTTTTTTGGCTTGGGTGTGCAGGCAGTATTGGTAAAAGGCGGTCACAGTTCGGATGATCAAGCCGTCGATTATTTATTGTTACCCAATAAATCTCCGCAAGCTTTTGCTTCTCCTCGTCTTGTAAACTTAAATGTAAAAGGCACTGGCTGCGCTTTATCTTCGGCCTTGGCATTTTATTTATCACAGGCTAATAACCTGCCCCAGGCTGTTGAAAAAGCGAAAGCTTTTTTATACCAACAACTCAAACAAGCCCACTTTGCGAACATTGCCCAACCCTCAGAATCAGCCCGCCTGCTCCAGCCCTTTCTATAAAGCGGTTATCCGCTTGTTTTAAAAATCATTTAGTGACACAATCCATAAGCCTATTCGAAAAAATAAGGAGTAGATTATGGCGAGTATTACCCTCAAAGGCCAACCGATTCAAACGATTGGTGAACTCCCCGCAAAAGGCGCACTTGCGCCCAACTTCACCCTTACTAAAGCCGATTTAAGCGACACTAGCCTCGCTGACTTCTCCGGTAAAAAACTGGTTTTAAACATATTTCCTAGTATTGATACCGGCGTTTGCGCGGCCTCTGTTCGACGCTTTAATGAAATCGCCTCTCAAGTGCAAGATACACAAGTATTGTGTATTTCAGCTGATTTACCTTTTGCCCAGCAACGCTTTTGTGGCGCAGAAGGTTTAGAGCAGGTGATTAATCTCTCCAGTTTTCGTCACTCAGCGTTTGGTGAAAGTTATGGTTTAACCATTACAACCGGTCCTCTGCAGGGCTTATTGTCGCGTGCTGTGGTGATCGTGGACGCTAATGGGCAAATTTGTTATACCCAACAAGTGCCTGAAATTGCACAGGAGCCGAATTACGATGCGGCTTTAGACGCATTAACACATTGCTAACCCTTTAAACATAAAGCACCAGGCCTGGTTGTTTCTGTATGGAAAAAGTATTTTCATATTCGTGGGATTATCATTCATATGAGAAATAGTTAGGATAGTCACGTAGCAATAAGGAAGCAGGTTTTATGTTAGTTAATCAAACAAATCAATATGGTCTGGTTCAGATCGCTCT
>NZ_DATCSL010000042.1:0-1885 GCF_036568485.1 Thiomicrospira sp. | reverse complement strand
TGAATCGGCGCTCACCGGTGAGTCTGACCCTGTTAGGAAAAACACCCAAGCTTTAACAGAAGCCAATTTGATATTGGCCGATCAAATCAATATGTGTTTTATGAGCACATCGGTAACCCACGGTTATGCTACTGCGATTGTAACTGGCACCGGCATGAATACCGAAGTCGGACATATTGCCGAACTGATGGAGAGCAGCGAACAACGCTTAACCCCCTTGCAACAACGCATCAAAAGTCTATCGCACATACTCATTTGGGCTGCGCTGATCGTGGTGGCCTTAATTATGGCAATGGGTTTTTTCCAGGGCATGAGTTTGGTGAGTATGAGCAGTACCGGTATTTCGCTCGCGGTGGCGGCGATTCCAGAAGGCCTTCCCACGGTGGTAACAATTGTTCTAACCTTAGGCGCTTATCAAATGATGCGCTCAAATGCACTTGCCAAACACCTTACTTCAGTCGAAACCTTAGGCTCTACCACCATTATCTGCTCCGATAAAACCGGCACACTCACCCAAAATAAAATGCAAGTTCAAAAAATTTGGGTAGCGGGTGAAAGCTTGCGGGTGGAAGGCACTGGATACGAACCTAAAGGCCAGTTTTATGATAAGGATGGCGAGCCGATTGTAGCTCACACCCATAAACCTTTAATGAAAATGCTCAAAATGTCGGCCTTGTGTAGTGATACTCGGCTAGTCGAAACCAACGGCCAATATTCGATCCACGGTTTACCTACCGAAGGCGCAATCGTCGTCGCCGCGGCCAAAGCTAACATCACCAAAGAGCAACTGCTCAACGATTACGACATCGAAGTCAGCTTCCCATTTGATTCAAGCCGTAAAATGATGAGTGTGATTGTACGTGATGAAGACAACCAGGCCTGGCTGTTTGTCAAAGGCGCGCCCGATGTGATTATGAGCCGCTGTGATTACATGATTCGTCATGGCGAAACCGTCAGCTTTGCCCACTACCAGCAAGAAGCTCATAATGTCGCAAACGATTTTGGTCGCGAAGCATTGCGCACCTTGGCGATTGCCTATCGCAAACTCAGCGATAAAGAACTCGAGTCCCCCGATACCTCTTTAGAAACCGAGCTTACATTAAAAGGTATTTACGGCATCATTGACCCACCCAGACCCGAAGCCACCCAAGCGGTTAAGGATTGCCACAGCGCCGGCATTGGCGTGATTATGATTACGGGCGACCATGTTGAAACCGCTAAAGCGATTGCGTTACAAATGCACATTATCAATACAGCGGATAGCCCAAGCCTGACAGGTGCAGAACTTAACGAAATGGATGACCAACAACTGTATGAACGCGTTAAACAGATTCGGGTATTTGCACGCGTCACCCCCGAACATAAGTTGCGAATCGTCCACGCATTGCAAGCGCATCAAGAAGTGGTCGCCATGACGGGCGATGGCGTGAACGATGCACCCGCTTTACGCACGGCGGATATTGGCGTAGCGATGGGTATTAGTGGTACCGGCGTAGCCAAAGAATCGGCCGACTTAGTATTACTAGATGATAACTTTAAGACGATTGTTACTGCCGTTCAAGAAGGACGACGCATTTACGACAATATTCGCAAATTTATCCGCCAAGGATTGACGGCCAATGTGAGTGAGGTATCAGCGCTCTTGTTTGCCTTTGCCCTAATTAATGGCGAACCCCTACTCACCTTAGCGCCTTTAATGATCCTTTGGGTTAACTTAGTGAGCGATGGTATTCCCGCTCTCGCATTAGGGGTGGATGGCGCCGAAAATGATGTTATGAAACGCCAGCCGCGTCCGTCTAACGAAAGCTTTTTTGCCAACCATCTTAGTCATCGCATTATTATTCGTGGGCTGGTTATGGGTGCGTTAACTTATGGCGTATTTATG
>NZ_DATCSL010000041.1:0-9863 GCF_036568485.1 Thiomicrospira sp. | reverse complement strand
TGCGGCGGTCGCTTTATTCTGGTTGTACTATACAATCGTAGCCCAACAACTGCTGCCGCGCATGATAAAAGGCGAAACCCAATTGCTTGATGCTTTGATTGGTTTTCCTTTGGTGATCGCTTTGGCAATTGTGATTTATGCGATTGTCTATTGGTCAATTAAATGGCTAATAATCTTTATAGCCCCCCAGAAACTCACCTTACCACCTGAAGAACATGAAGAAGAATTTGACCCTTCGATTCAGGATGGTCAACCACCTGCAGATAAGCCTTAAATCTCATGACATTAACTGCTATTAAAGCTGAAATTAAACAGTTAGTTCGTTTGTCTTTGCCGATTTTCACCGCACAATTAGCCCTAACTAGCTTAGGTGTAGTGGATACGATTATGTCTGGCTGGGTTGGCGTGGCGGATTTGGCTGCGATCGGCTTGGGTTCAAGTGTTTTATTGCCGGTGTTTATTTTCACAACCGGTATTCTGCTGGCGATGACTCCCATGACAGCTCGATACCTGGGGCAAAATAAAACCCAACAGATTGGCTATAATTTAGTGCAAGGCTTATGGTTAGCCTTACCTTTAGGTATTGCCAGTATGTTAGTGTTAATGAATCCGCAAGCTTTATTACATCTACTGAACTTAACACCTAAGGTTTTTTCTTTAACCGAAGATTATCTATTTTGGGCTGCATTTGGTTTACCTGGAATTGCGCTGTTTCAAGTTTATCGTTTTTTTTGGGAAGGGCTCGGCATTACACTGCCAACTTTAACTTTAAGCCTAGGCGCATTATTTTTAAATATTCCGCTAAATGCCTTATTTATTTACGGCTACGGTCCAATAGAAGGTATGGGAGCCGTAGGTTGCGGTGTCGCGACTGCAATTGTAATGTGGTCTATGTTAGTTGGTGCTTGGGTTTATGTCCGTTTTTCGTGTAAAACACAAGCTTACCGCACAAAAGTCAGAATTTGGCCAAGCTGGTTAACGGGCTTTAAACCTATTTTGTTACTAGGTTTACCTATGGCTTTTGCATTGCTGTTTGAAGTGGGCATGTTTAGCTTTATTGTGTTATTTATTGCGCCGCTCGGAACTAGTGTAATTGGTGCGCATCAAGTGGCGATGAGCTTTACATCTTTATTGTTCATGTTGCCACTGAGTTTGGCTATGGCTATGACTGTTCGTGTTGGGTTAGCTTATGGCCAAGAAAACCGCGAAGCCTTACTTTGTAGTATTTATACCGGAGCAGGGCTGGCTTTGGTGTTTGGGATTCTATTGTCCCTGTCCACTCTGAGTTTCCGTGAAACCATTGTGGCTTTATATACCACTCATACTGAAGTCGTGCAGATCGCACTTGTCTTATTTTTATTTGCGGCGTCTTATCAGGTATTTGATGCGATTCAAGTCGCCATGGCCGGCGCACTCAGAGGTTTGCATGATACACAAACCACCATGTGGGTGACACTGGTTAGTTACTGGGGCATAGGCTTAGGTGGTGGGTATATTCTTGCTTTCTATAACCCGTTTGGTGAACCCATGGGTGTGTTTGGTTTTTGGCTGGGCATAGTATGTGGCTTAGCCATGGCAGCTGTTTTGTTAATATATCGCTTACGATGGATGATTCAACATGTTGAATTCAAACAATAATATTTCTAAATCATCGGATGATTGTTTTTGTGCTTCAGGTAAGTCTTATGCAGAATGTTGCCTACCTATTCATAATAAAACCCAACCAGCTTTAACCGCTGAAGCCTTGATGAGATCACGATTTAGTGCGTTCTGTTTAGGTTTAACCGATTATTTATTGGCTAGCTGGTGTGAAACCAGTCGTCCTGCCGAATTGGATTTAAGTGATCAACCTAGCTGGCTAAAGCTGGTGATTTATGAGACTCAAATGGGATCGAAAAATGATACGATCGGAAGCGTTGAGTTCGGCGCCTTTTATCAATATGGCGAACAACTTGGTGAAATGCGCGAAATCAGTCAATTTCAACGTAACTCAAATGGCCATTGGTGCTATCTTAGTGGAGAGGTTATTGAATAAACGCTGTTTTGTCTGTTTATTTAGATTGATTGGGATTTTCGTCTTTTCGGTTTTTAAAAAAACGGTATAAGCCGAACATAAGCAAACCAACAATTGTTACGCTGATAACCGTTAGACCTAACATGAGTAAAAGTGCATCGAGCACTTGTTCTAAAGTAATTGAAGCCATTTAAATTTCCATTTATTTTTTATGGCTTACATTCTACAATAAAAAACTTAATTCACATCACCATTGAGGCAGTTGGGAAGATTTTATGGCACAAACAATTTCAGAACTTGAGAAAGAGCGCGCCAAGTTGCTCGAAGCGATTGAAGCTCAAGCCAGTCAGATTTCAACGAAACGTACACCATCTTCGAGCGCGTCAAGCAATGAAGCGCGTCCACATACCCTTAACGATTGGTTAAACGCCGCGGAGCAAGTTATGCCTGTATCTCAAAATGCGTCATCGAGCAGTTCACGTGACTCTACAAGACAACAAAGCCGCCCAGCCTCAAACAAGCCGCCTATGAATACACCGAATAACAAGGTGTCTTTTTTTGGTGTGATTATCATGTTGTCTTTGCTGCTAACCGTGATTGGTGTGGTCTACATTGCTTACACGACGATTCAAAAAGATTTACAGCAAATGAGCAATATTCATAATGAAACGATCGAAACGATGGCTCAGCTGCAAGAAGATATGATCGCACTGCGTGAAACCGTTGAGCAGGGTGGCAACAGTGATGCTTTCGAAGAAGTGAACGCTCGTTTAGATCAATATGAGCAAGAACTAAGTGGTTTGAAGCACCTGCAAGCTAACATGCAGAACCAGCGCGCTCGTATCAACCCAAATGCCTTAAACGATGTCACTCAAACTTTAGAGCGCCAAATGGAGTCGCGTTTGCAGGGGTTAGTTGATCAACTTAAGCAGTCAGGCCTCGCTTTGGAAGCGTTAAACACGGATGAAACGCAACAAGAAGCAACTCAAAACGAGATGTCCGTAAATGAGCCGCAAGTAGCTGAACCCCAAGCCCCAAGTGTGCCGCGAATTGAAGAAAAGCTGGTACGTCTTGTTGAAACCAAATCCTCTCAGGAAGAAGGAGTCGTTTGGTTAAAGCAACAAACACCGGAACATTATGTATTGCAGCTTGCGAGCATGCAAGAACGTGCCGGCATAGAGAAAATTATTGCGGACAAAAACATTAAAAATGCGCAAATTATTCCGCAAATTCGAGATGGAAAGCAAAGTTATGTGCTTGTGTTGGGGCCATACAGCCAGCGTACACAAGCTAATCAAGCTTCGATTGAGGTGAAAGAAGAGACCAAAATCTCACCTTGGATCCGTCGAGTTCGCGATTTAAGTAACCGACTTGAATAACTTTAAACTTAACTTAAAATTCACACCCTGCAAGCCAGCTTGTTTCCAATTACTGGCTTGCAATTCAGCTTGATGAAACTCAGCAATCAACCGAGCCAAATATAATCCCAATCCCAAGTGCGTTTGTTCTGTCTGGTTAGGTGGTCGCATTGAGACCATGCCTTCAAAAATCTGTGATTCAAAACCAGTAGGTAATAGAGGACCGCAGTTAATCACTTCAATGCAAACTACACTTTCGGTATTGCTTAAACGAACTCGAATCGGACAAGCGGTGTTATTAAAAGACAAGGCATTATCGATTAACTTATCCAAAAGCTGTTCCAGCAAAAAACCATCGGCCTTGATAGTTAAATCCTGTTTGCTTAGTTGATCTTCAATCACGACCAGGCCTGGTGCCTGGCTAGTTTGCACATCAGTAAAGTAGTTGAGTAGTCTAGGCTTAATATTAAGTGGCATTAAATTATGATTTTGGATAGTTTGTTCGAGACTAGATGACTCAGATAAAGCTTGAATAATTTGCTGGAGTTGGCGCAAACTTTGTTGAGCTTGTTCAACCCTTGGATGCTGAAACTCCATGCTCAGTAGCTCTAGGGTTGCACTTAAGCGATTAATTGGATTATGCAGTTCATGGCGTAAACGGTTTGGTAATTGTTTTAGATAACGCTCATAACTGGCTATTTTCTCTATTATTTCCAATATTTCATGCCGCAATTCTGTAATTTCATCATCAAATGGTTCGGCACGTTTTAAAGCATGGGTTTGCCATTGACGTCGCTCTAAAACAAAACTTTGCGTCACATCTTTGCTTAAACGTATAATCCGATTGGATAAAGCACGTGAATACCACCAAACCCCGAGCAAAACCAATAGCATTAAAACACTGCCTAAACCCACCAAATAATGAAAGTGACGTAAGGTTTGATTAAAAACCGTCTCAATATTTTGTTCAAATACAATTGCTCCCATTTGTTGCTTGCTCAAATAAAGCGGGCTCGCTGACATTAAGCTTACTGGTTCACCTCGTTGATCCGTGCGGTATTGTTGACTGGATTGGCCTTCTAATGCCAACTTAATCAAAGTGTGTTCGGGCCTCTCACTTTGTGGAAACGGATAAGGTAAAACTTGACCAGACAGTCGACCGACTAACTCAATTAGTTGCGCTCCTAATTGTTCAAAAACTGGTATTGATTGTGGCTTCGGTTGCGCCAACTGTCCCATTACATAATTGGTTTGACCTTGTGGATTCACCAACCAAATTGAACTGGTTTGCAAATCCACATGCGATAAAACTTGTCCAGCTGCTTGAGTTTGCCCCCATAGATCAGGGCGATTTTCTAGAATGAGCGCTAAATTTTGTACCGTATGCTGATGTAAGCGTGCTTGATGTTCAAGTAAGAGATGTTGAAAATCCATCGCAAATCGATAGGCCAGCAAGGGTAATAAACCCAGCATTAATAACAGTAAAACTAAACGTCGACGAATCGTAAATTTAAAAACGGGTAGGTTTGGCAATATCATAAGGTTAGAGGCTTAAGTCAACGAATCCGTATCTCGCCAGCTATAACCCCTGCCGTATACGTTATGGATTTGGTCAAAATTGGGAGAATGTTGTTTAAAGGCTTGTCGAATTCGACAGATATGCGTATTAATTGTATTTCGTTCGACCACACCTTGGGTTGCGGCCTGTAGTTGCTGGTATGAAATGACTGAACCTGACGGTTGCTGCGCAAACTGTTCCAGCATTTCGAGTTCGGTAATGGTTAAAGCCAGCTGTTGATTTTGCCAATAGGCTTTTAGGTTGGGTTTATCTATGGTTAAACCAGCTAACTTACTGTTAAATTGAGTCGCGTTGTTTTCGGCAGAAGGTTTTGTCAGTCGCAAGATATTCATTACCTTGCGTTGCAACACCGCCAAACTTACCGGTTTAGGCAAATAATCAACCGCGCCTAAATCATGTCCGAGCATAATATCAAACTCGGATTGACGTTCAGACAGGAAAATAATTGGAATAGGGCGCTGATAGGATTGCAGCAGACGTGCTAAATCAAAGCCCGCATCTTGCTCCGAATCTAAGATAATGTCAGCTATAAATAAATCCGGCAGTTGCTGTTGAAAGCGATGTTCAACATCAGTTTTATTTTGGTAGGTTTCTAAAATGAGGTTCGGCTGCGTTAAAGCCGCACGCAAATTTTCAAGTTGCGTGCGGTCATCTTCAACAATCAGTACACGATAGGGTTCATGCTTTAATTGCATGGTCACCAGGCCTGGTTATTTAACAAACTGGAAATCTAAGATTTGCATATTCATAATTAAGCCGGCATCTTGAATTGGCAAAACAATTGCATCTTCATCTGATTCGTTATGGTGTGAATGCCACCAGCCTGGTGGGGTGATGAATACCGAACCGGCTACCCAGTTAGCGCGAATCGGATTTATAATCTGACCATTCTCATCTAATTCTTTTCCGATCATCGTATAGGTGTTTTCACCCGCCGACACACAATAATCAATCGCAATCGAATTATGACGATGCGGTTTTTGCACCACTTTTTTCGGCAACACATTATATAAAGACCAAAGTGTATGGGTTAAGGTCATGGTGAGAGGGAAATTAGGGTTAGACAATAAAATACCGGTGCGATTACGTCCTTCACCTTCTGCACGCACCCTAGCTAATTCTTCATGCAATCGTTGTTTAGTGTAAAGCACCGGCTCAAAACGTTGTTCTGTGGGTTGCACGCCTAAATAATTTAACAAGGGTGCGTCATGTACCCAATAAAGTGCTGAATCCGCTGTCGCACTGTGCAAGGCATCTGGTACCGCCGGTAATGTAAACAGATCACCTTCGTTCCACTCAATCGTGCCATGCTGCATTTGAGTGCGACCTTTACCACGAATTACATAAAACATTTGTGAGGTGGCTTTGGCATCGGTACGAATGCTAGTGCCTTCACTTATGCGAATAAAGTTCGCCATTAAATTAGGCGTGGTTGCATCGTAATGGGTTTGCAATTGCTCTTTTAGATCAAATGGAATAATGCGGGTTGCGCCGTCTTCATGCAAGCTATGTGGAAAATCAATCACATCAATTTTTGGCATGGGCGGGTTTACCGCTGACATATACTCTTTAAATTCCGCTTGATGTTGCCATTTTTGTTGAGCGGCTTGTTGAACTTGTTCGATTGGTTGTCTGTTCATCATGGGGTTGATCTCGCTATTTAAAGGGGATTGGTATTTGCGTGATTTAATGACCACTTATTACTAACGGAAGCGGTGCAGTTTTTTACGTTCGCTGGAAGAGGGGATGCCTAGCGCTTCACGATATTTGGCAATGGTTCGTCGCGCAACACTGATGTCTTTTTCTTCCAGTAATTCCATTAACTTGTTGTCACTTAGTGGTTTTTTAGCCTCTTCTTGTGAGATAAGTTCTTTGATATGCGCTTTAATGGCAATCGCAGATTGATCATCACTACCATATTGACTGACACCGGTAGAAAAGAAATATTTTAGCTCAAAGGTACCACGCGGTGTTTGAATATATTTTTGATTGGTGGCACGCGAAATGGTTGACTCATGCAGTTCTAAAACCTCAGCCACCTCACGTAACACTAGAGGTTGCATAGCTTGCTCGCCCTCTTCAAAAAACCGGTGCTGTTTTTCGACAATATAGCGCCCAACTCGGAGCAAAGTTTCGCCTCGGCTCTGCACGCTTTTAATTAAGCCGCGAGCTTCGAGTAATTGTTCTTTAATTTTGCGCGCTTGCTCAGTGTCGGTTAGCTTACTGGCTAAATCGATATAAGTTGAATTGACGGTTAAACGCGGAAAAGCATCGGCATTCAGCTCAACTACCCAGCCTTGACGCGAACGAAATAAACGCAAATCGGGCACTACAATATCGGCTTGCGTAACAGAAAACTCACGGCCAGGGCGTGGATTAAGAGATTGGATACTACGCAGTAACTCATCAAGTTGACTGTCGTCTAGGCCATAGACCTTCTTAATACGTTTGTGATCGTGATAAGACAACCAATCAAAATGCTCTTCAATCAGTTGCTTAGCTGTGACAAAGTAGGGTGTTTTAGGCAAAGACTTAAGTTGTAAAAGTAAACATTCCTGTACTGATCGCGCGCCCACACCAGAAGGTTCAAACTGTTGAATAATCTCAAGCACAGTTTCGACATCTTTTTGGCTGACTTTGATTGATGGCTCGTTTTGCTGGATAGACTGGAGTAGTGATTCAAGTGAGGCATGTAGATAGCCTTCATCATTAATTTCATCGATTAAGAAGGAAGCAATGGTGGCAAAGCTTTCCGATGGCCAAGCATAAATATCAGCTTGCCAATTGAGATGGCTATGTAAACTTACTTGTTCCGCCGTGTAGTTCTCGGGAGCAGTATATTCATCAGAATCTTGCGAGCTGCTCGTTTGGGAGGAAGAAGGGGTAGTTTGGCGATCACTATATAAATCATCCCAAGTGTAGTCTGCGCTGTAGGCGTCATCGGCATGATTTACATCGTCATTAATATCGAGAGCTTTTAAATCACTATCTGAAGCAAGTTGTGTGTTATCTGAATCTTCGGAGGCGGTTGAGTCGTGTGATTCATCTAAATTATCCAGATCATCAACCAACTCATCCTCAACCTCAAGCATAAAATTGGTTTCAAGCGTCGCTTGAATCGTCTGCTGAACCTCTAGGGCGGAATACTGTAAGATCTTAATTGACTGTTGTAGCTGGGGCGTCAATTTAAGCTGTTGGCCAATATTTATTTGTAAACCTGGCATCATTGCCATCTACAAACACTCCTTTAATTCATCATAGTAATCTGGGGTTATTTTAACAATAAAACCCAGACAAACGACGCAGACTAAGTATCAAATTCACCCCTAAAGCAGAGAGTTGCCGATATAATAATCGAAAACGAATAAAAACGTAATGACAACGTTAAAAAGACTTAGGAGGATACAGAAATGTCAATCAAACTTGAAGCAAAGCAACTTGTTGATCAACTCGATGAAAATGCAAATTGGGACGACTTGGTACGTGAACTGATTCGTCAACGCAAAATCACGATAGGAATGCGTGATGAAGAAATTCAACAAGCTGAAGAATTAACCACCTCCGATGCAAATGCTATCATGGCGCGCTTAAACTCAAGTAACTCTTTGCCTGACGATATGCGTAACACTAACAAGTACAAGCCAGGGAATGCCACAACCTTTGGTATGGTGGCCGGTATTTTAGCCATTGTATTCGTGGTGATTCCGCCGATTTCTTGGGTGGCAGGTGTCACTGCATTTGTGGCGGGTATTTATGGTGTAATTAAGAAAGAAGAAAAGGCTTGGATTCCGATTTTGCTCGCGATTGTTTCTTTATTTGCGTATTTTGTAATCTAAACTCAACACTGCAAACTCTTAAAAACCAGCTAAAACCAAGAAAGCTTGGTTTTAGCTGGTTTTTTTGTTTGTGTACAAATGCGCAAGTTGCTAGAGAACAGCCATTTTTTATAAAACAAAGCACACAGACATTAGCTTAGTTAAATTTGTATAGTTAACAAATAGATAGTCACTTAATAACGAACCGTCTCACTTCGAAGTTACTTTATTATTGTTCGCATAATGTATATTATGTTAAATTCAATAAATGTTAAAAATAACCTAATATAACCTATAGCAAATACGGCCACCCTACATCGTTATCAGCTAAAAAAGATAAAGACGGGATTATTATTGGCTAAGAAAATAGCTCTGTTACCGTTTCCGATGGTCTCGCAACCAGCGCACGCTCACCAATCACCACAATTGGTCTCTGAATCAGTTTTGGATGATTGCTTAAAATCTCTAACCAGGCCTGGTGATCGCGTTCATCATTCACGTTTAAGCCCATCGCTTGAAACAATACTTCGTTAGTGCGAATAATATCGGTCGCCTGACAATTCAATAATTGGCATAACTGGTTAAGTTCATCAACACTCGGTGGTGTTTCTAAATAACGTATTTCTTCGACTTGATAACCATTAGCGTGCAATAAGGTTAAAGCACCTCGGCTTTTTGAACACATGGGGTTATGGTAAATGCGGGCTTGTTTGGCTGTCATAAACCTATCCTTGATCTTTTTATTCTTTTTTCTCTTTATCTAAACGCTTGCTTAAGGCTGATTCAACCGCATCTAGCCGCGATTTGCAAACCTGATAGGCACGGCTGGCATCATCAACCATGGGGACTAACTGGTCGATATCCACTTCTTCCGCATGCGTTAATTGCTCGGCAATTTCTTGCAGGCGTGCATAGTTTTGTTTGAAGCTTTCTGCTTTTGCGGATGCTTTGGTTTGTACTTTAGCCGTCATAGTGACTGGACTCCTGATTAAATGAAACTCTTAATTCTTAACTGGCTGCACCTGAACCGTGCCATCTTGAAACTCAACCCCAAATTGATTTAAGGATTGTGCTTGTGCGGCACTTGAAATTGGGGC
>NZ_DATCSL010000040.1:0-53173 GCF_036568485.1 Thiomicrospira sp. | reverse complement strand
TTGGTAGCGGGGGCAGGATTTGAACCTACGACCTTCGGGTTATGAGCCCGACGAGCTACCAAGCTGCTCCACCCCGCGTTAATTGATGTGCGTATTATACTGGCTGAGACTCAGATTACAAGCCTTTATTTGGTTTATTTATAATGATTATTTCTTGGCTTTGTCTAGATACATTTTTAGGTTGTATCGATAGATAAAACCTGGAAATGAAAAGATGATAAACATAAATAGGTTAATTACATAAAACTCCCATTGTTGCGGTTCTATATTTCCCATAGTGCTGTATTCCAGCCCCACTCCGATCAAACCAACTAGGACTAAATACACAGACCATTCTATTAGATTCAACCAAAGTGGTTTGGGTTTAGCCAGTGGCACCACCACGAAAAGCTTGTTAGATATGATCCATGGAATATTGGCCATTACAATTGCTAAAAACAACAATACCCATACAGCTTGATCTAGACTCATTTTTAATTCCTTTTAATACAAATAAGGCGCCATATGGCGCCCTCTTTTAAATGCTTAAAAGTCTCGTTTGGACCTTAAACAAGTAAGCTGTTATAAACAATAGTCATTAACCAAGCAGGCATTAAGCCTAACACTAACAAGGCTAATGAAAACACACTAACGGCTACCGCCATTTCTTTCGTGGTGGCCTTTAATTCGCCTTCAACCGGTGCCGTATCAAAGTACATGACTTTCACCACTCTCAAGTAATAGAAAGCACCTGCAACAGCGGTTACCACACCAACAATTGCCAACCATACGAACCCAGCTGTGATGACTTCTTGTAGCACCACAACCTTGGCGTAGAAGCCAATAAATGGTGGAATACCCGCCATAGAGAACATAATGATAAGCATCATAGCCGCTAACCATGGATTACGTTGATTAAGGCCTTTAAAATCCTTAATTTCATCAAATTCAAACCCTGTGCGCGCTAAGGTAATAATCATACCGAATGCCGCTACACTGGTAAGCGCATACACTAATACATAAAACATCGCGGCTGAGTAGCCTTCTGGCGTAGCTGCAATAAAGCCTAGTAATAAGAAGCCAATGTGTGCAATACCAGAATAGGCTAATAGACGCTTGAAATTGGTTTGAGCAATCGCAATCACCGTACCCACAACCATCGACAATACTGCCATGATAATCAGTAATGGCTGCCAATCAAGCACCAGGCCTGGTACTCCATCTACTAAAAGACGGTATACAATCGCAAAGGCAGCAATCTTAGGTGCCGCACCGATAAAAAGAGTTACTGCCGTTGGCGAGCCGTGATACACATCCGGCACCCACATATGAAACGGAACCGCACCCAATTTGAAGCCTAAGCCAATTACAATAAAGACAACACCAAAAGCCAGTACAACCGAGTCGGCTTTACCGGCTTCAACGACTGATTTGACCTCTGGAATAGTCAAGCTGCCAGTCGCGCCATAAATCATCGATAAACCATATAGTAAAAGACCTGTGGCCAGCGCGCCCAAAACAAAGTACTTGATGGCCGCTTCAGTGGCTTTGCTTGAATCACGTTGCATCGCAATCATGGCGTACATCGCAAGCGACATAATCTCTAAGCCAACAAATAACGTAATAAAGTTATAAGCCGACACCATGACAAACATGCCTAGAATTGCAAATAATCCTAGGGTAAAGAATTCACCTTTGTAAAAGTCATTTTGCTTTAAGTACTCTCTAGAAAATAAGAACACACCTAAAGAAACAATGACGATAAATATCTTCAACACATCCGCAAATGCATCACGCGCGAAACTCTGATCAAAGGTCACGACCGTGTCAGTAGTGAAACTAATCAAAATTAATACGCCCACCAATAACAAGGTGAACTGCGTGGCATAGTAAGTTGCATTTGCAAAACGCTTAGACCACATCGTATCCGCAATGAGAATAAACGACGCCAGCGCTAAAAGCACAATCTCTGGAATGGCTGGCATAAAATCTGGAATAACAAAATTCATAGTTTTGACTCACCTAATCTCATAGTTACAGTTTTGATGTGGTTGCTTGGATTAATAAATTATCAACCGAGCTATGCATCACTTCTAGTAAGGGGTTTGGCCACACACCCAATAAAATGATGACAAAGGCCAAGGTAGCCATAATCGCAAACTCACGGCGATTTAGATCTTGTAGTTTAGCGATCTCTTCATTCGCAACTGATCCGAAAATCACGCGCTTAATCATCCACAAGGTATAGGCGGCCCCAACAATTAAGGTGGTTGCGGCTAATACACCAAACCAGACATTCGCTTTAAACGAACTTAAGATAACCATAAATTCACCAACGAAGCCAGATGTACCCGGCAGACCTGCATTGGCCATTGCAAACAGAACTGCAAAGAAGCCAAACCACGGCATGCTATTTACTACCCCACCATAAGCGCCAATTTCACGTGTATGCATACGGTCATATAACACACCAATGGCCAAGAACATTGCACCTGAGATAAACCCGTGCGAAATCATCTGAACCATCGCACCTTCCATACCTAAAGCCGCGCCATGAACATCACCGGTTTTGCTCACAATGCTGTAGACCAAGAACAAACCTAACGTAACAAAGCCCATATGTGCAATCGAAGAATATGCGACCAGTTTTTTCATATCGCTCTGAATCAGGGCTACAAACGCAATGTAAACAATAGCAATCAGCGACAAGGCAATAATCAGCCAATCCAATGTCATCGAAGCATCGGGAGTAATCGGCAAGCTAAAACGCACGAAGCCATAACCACCCATTTTCAACATAATCGCGGCTAGTACAACCGACCCGGCTGTTGGTGCTTCAACGTGCGCATCCGGAAGCCATGTGTGGACAGGGAACATTGGAATTTTGACCGCAAATGCAATTAAGAAGGCCAAGAAAATCAAGATTTGCGCGGTCATACCAATCGGCATCGCGTGGAAATCGAGGATCGAGAAACTGCCTGACTGAAAAAACATGTACAGGAAGGCAACCAGCATGAATACCGAGCCCATAAAGGTATAGATAAAGAACTTTAAGGTTGCATAAACGCGTTTTGGACCACCCCATTTACCAATTACAATAAACATTGGGATGAGCAAAGCTTCCCAGAATACATAAAACAGGATTGAGTCAAGCGCAACAAACACACCGATCATCAAGCCCTGCATGATCATAAATGCACCCATGTATTGCTCAACACGTTCTTTAATCACCGTCCATGCTGAAGCAATCACTAATACCTGGGTAAAGGTGGTTAATAAAACTAATGGCATAGATAAGCCATCAACACCCAAGAAGTATTCGATATTGTATTGAGGAATCCAACTGGCACGCTCAACAAATTGCATCGCAGAAGTCGTGGTATCAAATGCCACGTAAAGCGGTAAAGATAGGAGGAAAGTTAATACCGCCGCCCCCAAAGAGAACCATTTAGCAAACGCTGGGTTATTACGACCTGCAAACAATACAATCAAACCCGCAATGATCGGTAACCAAATAAGGGTACTGAGAATCGGATAGCCTAAAGACATGAAATCGTTTTCCTTTTCTTATTATTCTCTAATTACCAAAGTGCCCAAATCAACAGACCTAAAAGCCCAAAGATCATGACAAAAGCATAATGGTACATATAACCAGTTTGTGACTCTCTAAACATGGTTGCCATATCCGATACACGACGAACTGTACCATTGACCATACCCGTATCAATGACACGCATATCTACAGAGCGCCAGAAGAATTGACCCAAACGAATCGATCCTTTTACAAATACAATTTCGTTTAAGCGATCAAACCCATAAGCATTTTCAAGCATATAATTTGCTCGCGTACACTTAGTTTGAATCCACGCTGGGATATCTGGACGTTTCATGTAAAAGAACCAGGCTAAAGCGACACCAGAAAGGGCGAGCCAAACAGGCGACGTCATAAAGCCGTGAATAATAAACCCAAGAACATTATCGAACTGCGTTGCATATATATCTGACAACACATCATGTGATGGTAATACCGTAATTGCATCCGCGAAATAACTACCTGACAACACAGGTTGAATCATAAACAAGCCCAGTACAACTGACGGAATGGCCAATAATATTAATGGCACAGTCACCACTTTTGGTGATTCATGGATCTTGTGCGATTTCACATAATCACTTTCATCGCCGTGGAACACGAGGAAGAACATTCTAAAGCTATAGAAAGCCGTCACAAACACGCCCATTAGTAATAAAGTGTAGGCAAAACTCGAACCCCAAGAATCGGTCTGATTAACCGCCAATAGAATACTGTCTTTTGAAAAGAAGCCTGAAAAGCCAGGGAAGCCAATTAGGGCTAATGAACCTAATAACAATGCCCAGTAAGTAACCGGCATATGTTTTTTCAATCCACCCATTTGGCGAATATCTTGAATATGGTGCATTGCAATAATGACTGAACCCGCCGCTAAGAATAACAAGGCTTTAAAGAATGCATGCGTTAGCACATGGAACATACTCGCAGCATAAGCAGACGCGCCAAGTGCCGCTGTCATATAACCCAACTGAGAAAGCGTTGAGTAGGCAACTACACGCTTAATGTCGTTCTGGATAATCCCTAACAAGCCCATCATGAATGCCGTCAAGGCACCTACCACTAAAATGAACGCTAACGCCGCTTCTGACATTTCATAAGCTGGTGATAAACGAGCGACCATAAAGATACCGGCGGTAACCATTGTCGCCGCGTGGATCAAAGCCGAAATAGGGGTTGGGCCTTCCATCGATTCTGGAAGCCAAACATGTAATGGCATCTGTGCCGATTTACCCATCGCCCCAATAAACAACAGAATAACCATGACGGTAATCACTGACCACTCAACACCAGGAATAAAACTCATCATGGTATGTTCATGTTGAGCCAAACGATCAAAGAACTCTTGATAGTCGAGGGTATTGAAGTAGACGAATACCATCGCAATACCTAAAATGAAGCCAAAATCACCTACACGGTTTACTAAGAAAGCTTTTAAATTAGCCGCGATGGCTGATTCACGCTTCATGTAGAAACCAATCAATAGGTAAGAAACTAAACCTACTGCTTCCCAACCAAAGAATAGTTGCAAGAAGTTATTGGCCATAACCAACGACAACATTGAAAAGGTAAACAAGGATAAATAGCTAAAGAAACGCTGATAGTATGGATTGCTATGATCATAATCTTCATCGTGATCCATATAGCCGATGGTATAGATGTGAACCATTAAAGATACAAAGGTCACCACCAGCATCATAGTTGCCGTTAAGCTATCAACCAAAAAGCCAATTTCAAAACGAATACCATCACTGATCATCCAGGTATACAGCGCCGCATTATAGGTTTCAGCGCCATTAAAGACATACTCAAAAAACACATAAGCCGATAATACGGTTGATACCGCGACACTAAAAATAGTGGCCGAATGAGCCCCTCGGCGTCCTATTCTACGGCCAAACAAACCTGCTGCAACCGCACCAAATAGTGGCGATAACAATATGACGGTAAGTATAAAATGCAACATCTCCATCTAACCTTACCCCTTCAGTGAACCAAGATCATCAACGTTGATACTGTTTCGATTACGAAACACCAGTACGATGATGGCTAACCCGATCGCGGCTTCGGCGGCCGCCACGGTTAGAATAAAGAATACGAAAATTTGACCGGCCATATCATTTAAGAAATAAGAGAAAGCGACCAGGTTTGTATTGACCGCAAGCAACATCAACTCAATTGACATTAATAAAATAATCACATTTTTACGGTTTAAGAATATCCCGGCCATACTCAGAGTGAAGAGTATTGCACTAAACACCAGATAATCAGACAGTGCAACCATTACTCGTCCTCCTCTTGTTTCTTAATGGGTTCTTCTTTAGTCGCTTTCATTTTGATCATTTCAAAACGATCTTTAGCTTGTACCTTGACCTGTTTGTCGATGTCTTGATACAAGACTTCATGAGGTGATCTACGGCGGATAGTCAAAGCAATCGCGGCCACAATGCCCACCAACAACAATACAGCAGCCAAAATGAAGGCATAAGCATGTACGGTATAAAGCTCTAAACCAAGCATCGTAGTATTGCTGTGATCGGCTGAGAATTTTAGAGGCTCACCCGTTTTATCTAAACCAAAATGAGCTGGTCCTAACACCATGTACATCATGGCAAAAATTGCGACCGACGCTAGAACACCAATTGGTAAATAGCGGGTAAAACCTTCTTTTAATTTGACTAGGTTGATATCCAGCATCATCACGACAAATAGGAATAACACCATCACAGCACCGGCGTAGACGAGGATAAGCACAATTCCTAAAAATTCTGCTTGCGCAGTAATCCAGACACCGGCGGTGGAAATAAACGCTAAAACTAGCCACAAAGCCGCTTTAACCGGGTTATTAACACTGATCATCATTAAGGATGCAATCACCGCAATACCGGCTAATACATAAAATATAAGTTGTTCAAAAGTCATAAAATCAAATTCCTGTAGATTTAACGGTACTTAGCATCGGCGGCACGGTCGGCTGCGATTTGAGCTTCATGCTTGTCACCAAATGCTAACAACTTATCTTTCGTCATAATATGAGGTCCACGCTCATCAAATGCATACTCAAACACGCGCGTCTCAACGATGGCATCTACCGGACAAGCTTCTTCACAAAAACCGCAATAAATACACTTGAACATATCAATATCGTAAACGGTGGTACGACGTGATCCATCACTACGTTCTTCTGCTTCAATTGTGATCGCATTCGCAGGACAAACCGCCTCACACAATTTACAGGCAATACAGCGCTCTTCACCATTTGCATAACGGCGTAAAGCGTGGTGACCACGAAAACGTGGCGACATAGGGGTTTTTTCTTCTGGATAACGAACCGTGATTTTCTTTTTAAAGAAATACTTACCGGTTACCGCTAAACCTTTAAATAACTCGATGAGACCAAAGGTCTTAACCTGATGTTTTAAAAATGCAATCATGTTCAAACCTCACTCAATTAAACCAGGGGCCAATGCTGAAGTAATGCATTAAACCAACTACAAATACCCAAACAATGGTGACAGGAATTAAGACTTTCCAACCTAAACGCATCAACTGGTCATAACGGTAACGTGGGAAGGTCGCACGGAACCATAGGAAACAGAAAAGTAAAAAGGCGACTTTTAAGAACAGCCAAACGAAACCTGGAATCCAAGCCGTTAACGGATCAAGCAAAATAATGCCTTCAAATGGCGAATACCAGCCACCCAGGAACATAATTGCAGTCATAAACGAGATTAAAATCATCATGGCATATTCTGCCAACATGAAAATACCAAAGGTGATTCCCGAGTATTCAACATGGAAACCCGCTACGATTTCCGCCTCGCCTTCTACTACGTCGAACGGTGCACGGTTGGTTTCGGCTAAACCAGAAATAAAATACACCGCAAACATAGGTAATAATGGAATCCAATACCAGTTCCAGAAACCGCCTTGCTGACCGTGCACAATTTCCGTTAGGTTCATGCTATCAGCCACCATTAAAACGGTTACCAAAGCAAAACCCATCGCAATCTCATAAGATACTTTTTGTGCTGAACCACGCAATGCACCTAAGAATGCATACTTAGAGTTAGATGCCCAACCGGCAATAATAACCCCGTAAACCACAATCGAAGAAACGGCTAACACATACATCACACCCACATTCAAATCGGATGCTACCACACCTTCATCAAATGGGATAACGGCCCAAGCTGCTATTACAGGCGCAAAGGCCAAGATAGGGGCAATGAGAAACAAATAAGCATTCGATTCAGCCGGTCTAATCACCTCTTTCATGATGAGCTTAATGACGTCTGCAAAGGGTTGCAGAATGCCATAGGGCCCGACTCTGTTTGGCCCCATTCTCACTTGCATAAAGCCAATCACTTTACGCTCGGCTAAAGTTAAAAAGGCCACGGCTAAAATAACCGGTACAACTACAATTAAAACTTGAATCACCAAAGTGATCATGACAGCCAACCAATCCCATAAGAAAACGCTTAGCCAGCCTTCTAAAGCATTAAACATACACTTTTCCTTTATTCCTTAGATTGGCCAATCGAACCAGCATCCGGTGTCGCTTGTAATGCAGGTGAACGTCGCACCAAAGCATCTACCGAATAAGGTGACACGAAACCAGACTCATAAGTTGATGACACTTTATCCACCAACCCAATGCTCAAGTCTTCATAATTGGCAGGCTTCAATTCTAAATTAAGTGCCTGAATCTCCGTTAAAATCTCGTTCGTGTTGACGTAGTCAAAACCGGCTTGGTCAAACATATTGCCCAACACACGTAGAATCTTCCATAAAGGTTTAGCTTCTGCTTTGGCATTCGCCACCATTTTAAAGCTCTGCCAATCTCCCTGAGCATTAATGTAGGTGCCAGCATTTTCAGCGAACAGAGCCATCGGCAACATAAATTCGGCATAACCACGCTGGGCCACGCTATCAAAACCCGTGATATTGATAACTAATTCGGCATTTTGCATCGCTTTAAGCGCGCCAGAAGATCGCACAGCATCTTGCTCTGGTTCAACGCCTAAGTTAATAAATACTTTTTTACCTTTTTCCAACCAATCATTTAGGTTGTCAGCGGCATGATCCGATAGCAACAAGTTGGCACCCTGAGTATTCGCAGACATTGGCAAGTTACTCAATACACTGTTAGTCGCTTTTGCCATTAAAGCTGCCAAACGAACCAAAATTGAATAATTTTGATCCATCTGTGCTCGTTGACCTAACACCACACAGGCTTTATCTGATTTGAATAATGATTGCGCAATCGCTTTATGTTGAGCAGATGGTTTTACATCGGACAACCAGGCCTGGTTGTCCAACTTAGCCAAATCTAACGCGGCTTTCGTAATAGCCGCTAAGTCTTCAACCATATCGCTTGAAACAATTTCATTTTCAACCTTGTAGTTGTAATCCAAAGCTACTGGGTTAAGTGTATGAATCTGAGCACCTGCTAAATGTGCTTTACGTACGCGATTATTTAAAAGTGGTAATTCTTTTCTTAAATATGAACCAACCATAAAGATCGAGTTCAAGTTCTCGACATCGGCAAAAGTCTGGCCCAACGAAGTCTTAACTCCAACAGAATCGGCACGGAAGTCTTGCTGACGTAGACGAGATTCAATTGAGCGCACACCTAACGCATTAAATAACTTTTTAGTTAAATACAGCTCTTCTAATGTTGCGTTGGGAGAAATTAATACAGCAATATCTTCAGGCGTGGTTAAGTAAGACTTCAATCTTGAGACTAAGCTTTCTAAGGCGGACTCCCATTCTACCTGCTGCCAGCCGGCATCCGTTTTTAACATAGGAGAAGCTAAACGCTCAACGGAATTTAAAGCCTCATACGAATAGCGATCACGATCAGAAATCCATGTTTCATTTACTGATTCATTTTCAGCTGGAACCACACGCATGACTTCTCCATTACGTGTATGCACCAGTAGGTTTGAACCCACACTATCATGCGGTGAAATACTCGGGTGAGAAATCAGCTCCCAGGCACGTGCTTTATAACGGAAAGGTTTTGACGTTAACGCACCGACAGGGCAAAGATCAATCATGTTGCCAGACAGTTCTGAATCAATCGACTTTTCAATATAGGTGCCAATTTCCATCCACTCACTTCGGCCAGTCGCACCTAATTCTTTTAAGCCCGCGATTTCTTGTCCAAAACGTACGCAACGGGTGCAGTGTATACAACGCGTCATGTCCGTTTGAATTAACGAACCAACATTGCGGTCACCGACAATTCGTTTTGCTTCAGAATAACGAGAAACGTCATCACCATAATCCATGGCAACATCTTGCAACTCACATTCGCCACCCTGATCACAAATTGGGCAGTCCAATGGATGATTAATTAACAAAAACTCCATCACAGATTTTTGTGCGGCAATCGCTTTTGGAGAGCGTGTATTGACGCGCATCCCATCTGTCACAGGTGTCGCACAAGCGGGGATCGCTTTGGGCGCACCTTCAACTTCGACCAAACACATACGACAGTTAGCTGCGATGGAAAGTTTTTTGTGGTAGCAAAAGCGTGGAATAGATACGGATGCGCCATCGGCCACATCAATCAACATATCACCCTCTCGAGCTTCTACAACCTGACCATTTATCTCGACTTTTACCATAATTCTTAACCTAATATTCGACGCTTAAATTTAAGCGCGGTCGAAAATACTGCATCCGTGATCAATATAATGACGGAACTCATGTTCAAAATGCTGCAAGAAGCTTGTCACCGGGATCGCCGCTGCATCTCCTAAACCACAAATAACGCGTCCCATAATTTTGCCCGAGACGTCTTTTAATGTTTCTATGTCCTCTGGGCGACCTTTACCCTGACGAATACGATGTACTACGCGATACATCCAACCAGTACCTTCGCGACAAGGCGTACACTGACCGCAAGACTCGTCATAATAGAACCAAGTCAAACGCTCGAGTGCTTTAACCATATCGGTTTGATCATCCATAATAATCACCGAGCCTGCCCCGAGGAAGGATCCCGCCTTAGCAATAGAATCGTAATCCATTGTCATAGCTAATGCTTTATCTGCTGGAAGCAAGGCCGTTGAAGACCCGCCAGGTATAACAGCCTTTAATTCTCGGCCCTTCCAGATCCCACCAGCCAACTCAAGTAAATCTTTAAACGGTGTACCCAAAGGTATTTCGAAATTACCTGGTTTTTCGATATGGCCAGACATTGAGAAAAGCTTAGTTCCACCGGCATTTGGTACACCTAGCTTGGCAAACCAGTCACCACCTTTAGCCAAAATCATTGGGATAGAAGCCAATGTTTCCGTATTATTTATGGTCGTTGGACGACCATAGACGCCGTAGCTAGCTGGAAAAGGTGGCTTAAATCTTGGCTGACCTTTTTTCCCTTCTAAAGACTCAATTAGGGCGGTTTCTTCACCACAAATATAAGCGCCTGCACCCTGGTGAGTATGAAGGTCAAAATCATAACCCGACCCTAGAATATTCTTTCCTAGTAACCCCGCTTCTCGCGCTTGAGTAATTGCACCAGTAAAACGTTCATAAGGTTCCCAAAACTCACCACGAATATAGTTATAACCCGTGTTTGCTCCAATTACATAACCTGCGATCATCATGCCTTCAATTAGCTGATGTGGGTTATAACGCATAATGTCACGGTCTTTAAACGTTCCCGGTTCACTCTCATCGGAATTACAAACAATGTATTTTGGACCAGGTGCTTGACGGTTCATAAAGCTCCATTTCAAGCCTGTTGGAAAACCTGCACCGCCTCGACCACGTAAATTAGAGGTTTTAACCTCATCAATAATTTCCTGTGGACTTAAGTCACCAGCTAAAACCTTCTTCCAAATTTGGTAGCCGCCTTGCGCAATGTAAGTGTCGATATCCCAAGAGTTTTCTAGATGATTATTGCGGTAACAACAAAGATTTAGTTCAACCATAATTACTCCAAGTTATCCAATATGTCATCTAGTCGAGTTTCGGTTAGATCTTCATAGTAAACCTTGCCGATTTGCATCATAGGTGCACCACCGCATGCACCTAAACACTCCACTTTTTTGATTGAAAACTTACCATCCTGAGTCACTTCACCTACACCAACACCCAGTTTTTTCTGGAGATAATCAAGTAGTTCGTCACTGCCGCGTAACATACAAGAAATGTTTGTACACAAACAAATTTTGTGACGCCCAACCGGTTTATGCTCAAAATTAGAATAGAAGGTTGCAACCTCATAAACTGAGATCGGTGTCATGTCTAAATAGGCCGCTACTTGGTCCATTAAATCACGAGTTAAATGACCACCATTGACCTCTTGCACAATGCGCAATGCAGCAATAACAGCAGATTGCTTTTGATCATCTGGATAACGAGCCAACCAGCGATCAATACGGGTTTTAACATCCCCTTGAATGATGTTGATGTTCTCCGAATTAGCCGTGCTCATCGATCAATCTCCCCAAATACAATATCTTGTGTACCGATAATTGCGACCACATCTGCAATCATATGTCCCTTTGCCATTTCATCCAGTGCCGCAAGGTGTGGGAAACCTGGTGCTCTTACTTTCAACCGGTATGGTTTGTTTGCGCCATCTGACACCATATAAATACCAAACTCACCCTTAGGATGCTCAACCGCACTATACACTTCACCTTTTGGGACAATAAAGCCATCTGTAAAGAGTTTAAAATGGTGTATCAGGGCTTCCATGTTGGACTTTGCATCTTCTCTAGAAGGTGGTGTAACTTTATGGTTATCAGCAATCACTGGGCCTGGATTTTTCTTTAACCAATCTACGCATTGTTTAATGATTTTGTTTGATTCACGCATTTCTGCAACTCGAACCAAATAACGATCATAGCTATCCCCTGTTTTGCCAACTGGTATATCAAAATCTAATTTGTCATATACTTCATAGGGCTGGGTTTTACGTAAATCCCATGCAACTCCTGAACCACGTAACATCGGCCCAGTAAAACCTAACTGTAGTGCACGTTCAGGCGACACAATGCCAATATCCACCGTACGTTGCTTCCAAATACGGTTATCCGTTAACAATGTTTCATATTCATCAACATAGCCTGGAAAACGCTCAGTAAAGGCTTCAATAAAATCCAGTAGCGAACCTTCGCGTGTTTCATTCAACTTATCCAGCTTTTTACCCTTGTGCCATTCAGACTCAGTGTATTTAGCCATAGTATCTGGTAGATCACGATAGACACCTCCTGGACGATAATAGGTCGCGTGCATTCTGGCACCAGATACCGCTTCGTAGCAATCCATCAAGTCTTCACGCTCACGGAATGCGTACAGGAACACCGTCATCGCACCGATATCCAACGCATGCGCACCCAACCACATCAAGTGATTTAGGATGCGGGTAATTTCATCAAACATGACACGAATGTATTGTGCTCGTTCAGGCACATCAACACCCAGCATTTTTTCGATGGCCATGACATAAGCATGCTCATTTGACATCATGGACACATAGTCCAAACGATCCATATAGCCTATTGACTGGTTATAAGGCTTGTATTCAGCCAATTTTTCAGTACCGCGATGCAATAGTCCGATATGAGGGTCAGAGCGCACGATGGTCTCACCATCCAGTTCCAGAACAAGTCTTAAAACACCATGCGCGGAAGGATGCTGTGGACCAAAGTTAAGGGTATAGTTGCGAATTTCAGGCATAGCTATCTCAATCCTTATCAGAACTTAGTTGCGAATGACTCGCGGTACATTCACTCTATTCTCAATGCTCACTGGCTCATATACGACTCGACCTTTGTCAGCGTCATAACGCATTTCAACATGACCAACAAGTGGAAAATCTTTACGCAATGGATGCCCTACAAAACCGTAATCGGTCAAAATACGACGTAAGTCTGGGTGACCATTAAATAAAATACCAAATAAATCAAATACTTCACGCTCAAACCAGTTTGCAGATGACCAAACATCAACAACAGATTCAACCATAGGTTGCTGACTATTAGTTGGGTATGTCTTAACACGAATACGTAAATTATTTTGAATCGACAGCAAGTGATAAACTACAGCGAAACGACGCGCTGGGTACAAGTCCTCCGTATCACTTGCAATATCAAAATCAAACACGCCGCGGCTGAAACCAGAGTTACTTGCCTGAGCACTTTCCCAGTTCGCTAAACCATAACTCAAATAATCAACACCACAGACATCAACAAGCTGCTCAAAGCCTAACTCATCTCGCATTCTGACTAAGACTGGCTTAACGTCTTCTGGGGCTAACTCGATGGTTAATTCATCAAACTCGACTTTCATATCGAGCACTTGACTACCAATCAATTCGCTTACTCGCGCTTGCAAATCTAATACAGACTGTTTCATAAAATTCTACCGTTACCTAAGGTGAGCACGCTATCTAGCAATCGTATTGGTGCTGCGGATTTTATTTTGAAGTTGGATAATTCCGTACAACAAGGCTTCTGCCGTCGGTGGACACCCAGGAACATACACATCAACTGGGACAATTCGATCACAGCCTCTTACTACCGAATAAGAATAATGGTAATAACCGCCACCATTAGCGCATGAGCCCATTGAGATAACCCAACGTGGCTCAGCCATTTGGTCGTACACTTTTCTTAATGCGGGTGCCATTTTATTTACCAATGTTCCTGCCACAATCATTACGTCCGATTGGCGAGGACTAGGACGAAAGATAATACCAAACCGATCAAGGTCATAACGGGCCGCACCAGCATGCATCATTTCAACCGCACAACAAGCCAAGCCAAATGTCATGGGCCACATCGAACCGGTACGAGCCCAGTTGATTAATTTATCTGCAGAAGTGGTGATAACACCTTCTTTCAATACGCCTTCTATTCCCATTCTAGCGCCCCCTTCTTCCATTCATAAATAAAGCCCACGACCAATAAAGACAAAAAAACCGCCATTGACAGTAAGCCAAACAAGCCGATTTCATCTAACACGATCGCCCAGGGAAATAAGAATGCAATTTCAAGGTCAAAAATAATGAATAGAATAGCCACCAAATAAAAACGCACGTCAAATTTCATACGCGAATCTTCAAAAGCCTCAAAACCACACTCATAAGGTGAATTTTTTTCTGAGTCTGGTTTGTTTGGTGCCAATACAAAACTCATCACGAGTGGACCGATACCAAACAGCACACCCAACACAATGAACGCCAGCACAGGTAAATAGTTTTCTAGCATCGGTTATACCCACCTCTTCTAGGATTAAGAATAAACCGGAAAACTCCGGCTTAAAAAATGGTGCCGATGGCCGGACTCGAACCGGCACAGCTTTCGCCACTACCCCCTCAAGATAGCGTGTCTACCAATTTCACCACATCGGCTAATAATAAAATTTAATTTGGAACAACAGGTGTATTCGTGTCAGCTTCTTCTTTAGGAGCTGGAGTTGATTGTTCCGACACTACACTTTTATATCCTTTGACTTCTTTGCTAGCAATGTAGGCAAGGGATAAGCTGGTAATAAAGAATAAAGTGGCCAAAACAGCCGTCGTTCTGGACAAGAAATTCGCCGAACCTCGACTGCCAAATACAGATTGTGATGATCCACCACCAAAGTTCGCGCCGGCATCAGCCCCCTTACCTTGCTGCAATAAAACCAATACAATCAACACAAACGCAATCACAATATGAATTGCTAGAATTATTTCGAACATGCATCACCCGCTGCTTCACATATGGCTAAAAAATCAACTGCATTTAATGATGCTCCCCCAATGAGGCCACCATCAATATCAGTCTGACAAAACAACTCTTTTGCGTTTTCAGGCTTAACACTTCCACCATACTGAATAATAAGACCTTCAGCTACAGCTGCATCATGCTTGGCAACCAAACCACGAATAAAGGCATGAACGTCTTGAGCTTGCTGTGGTGACGCTGTCATACCTGTGCCAATCGCCCAAACCGGTTCATAAGCTACGACCACTTTTGCAAAGTCTTTAACACCAACCTTATCCAAAACAGCTTGCATCTGCGAACCAACGACCTGTTCCGTAATATTCGCTTCACGCTCTTGAAGGGTTTCACCAACACATAAAATGGGCGTTAAGCCTTCTGCTAATGCAATTGCAACTTTATTGGCAACTTGTTCGTCCGTTTCGCCGTATAAGGTACGACGTTCTGAATGACCAACAATTACATAGCCACAACCTACATCTTTCAACATTAATGCGGTTACTTCACCTGTAAAAGCACCTTGCTCAGCAACATCGGCCATATTTTGACCACCGACGGCTATTGAACTTTTACCTATAGTTTGTTTGACATAATCGATATAAACAGATGGCGGGCATACGGCCACATCCACTGAATCTAAACGCTCTGCACGCTCAACCAGCTCTGTTAACAATGTATGGATCATGGCTTTTGAGCCATGCATTTTCCAGTTTCCAGCAACAAACGGTCTTCTCACTCGACTCTCTCCAACCAAAAAGTCCGACAATATTAGCGGCTTTGAATCAAAAAAACAATATTGACAATTTTATGAAAACGCTTTCTTCACCAGCCCAGACAGCTTTTCTACGTAGTTTGAAACTACTTTTTCGTCTGAGGCTTCGACCATAACACGAACAACTGGCTCAGTACCGGATGCGCGAATTAATACCCGCGCCTGTCCGGCATAGTTTGCATTAAACGCTTCAATTGCCTTAACTAACTCAGGATCAGAATTTAAATCAAACGGCTTAATCACTTTCACATTAACCAATTGCATAGGGTATTTTTCGACACCATGAATCAATTCAGATAAATTTTTTCCGCTTGAACGCATAACACTTAAAACCTGCAGAGCGGCAACTATACCGTCACCAGTCGATGATTTATCTAGACACAAAATATGCCCAGAACCTTCAGCTCCAAGCAACCAATTTCTTTTCTTGAGTTCCTGCATTACGTAGCGATCACCTACATTGGCACGCACAAAATCCAATCCCTTATGCTTAAGCGCATTTTCAATAGCCAAATTGGTCATTAAAGTTCCAACCACGCCAGCTTGCTGGGCATAGGTTTGTGTTGCCAAAATATACAGCAGATCATCACCATCCAGTATCCGCCCAGTATCATCTACCATCATTAAACGGTCGCCGTCACCATCTAGTGCGATACCTAAATCGGCTTTTTCTTCTTTAACCTTATCAATTAAGGCCGACAAATCTGTAGCGCCGCAGCCTTGGTTAATATTCAAGCCATTAGGCTTATCACCAATACTAGTCACTCTAGCGCCCAACTCTTCAAAGACATGCGGAGCCACTTGGTAAGTAGCGCCATGCGCACAGTCGACAACCAAATGCAGTCCGTCTAACTTTTCACTCAATGAATAAGTGCTTTTACAATACTCAATGTATCGCCCTGGTGCATCAGAAACACGTTGAGCTCGACCCAGTGCCGCCAACTCGTCCAGCTTATTATTAATCAGCAAGGGCTCATCAAAGGCCGCTTCGATTGCCAATTCCATTTCATCGGAAATTTTTAGACCTTGTTCATTAAAAAACTTAATCCCATTGTCATAGTGTGGATTATGTGAGGCACTAATTACTATTCCAACATCAGCATGGAAAGTTCTTGTTAAATAAGCCACAGCAGGCGTTGGCATCGGACCAAGCAATAACACATCGACTCCGGCATAAATCAGACCCGCCTCTAAAGCCGACTCGAACATATAACCTGAAATACGGGTATCCTTACCGATTAAAACTTTTGAGGCACCGCGCGCTTTTAAAACTCGACCTGTTGCCCAACCCAGCTTGAGCACTTGATCTGGCGTCATCATACCTTGCCCTACCCGACAACGTATTCCATCTGTTCCAAAGTACTTTTTATTCATCCGTTATTCCAATATTTGTAGTGATTCACTTGTTAAGGCTTTTGCTAGATTAAGTGCCTGCACGGTTTCTAATACATCATGAACTCGCACGATTTTAGCGCCGCGTTGCGCAGCCAATACGGCGGCGACCACACTCCCAACCATACGCTGGTTAACTGGCAATCCATTCAAAATTTCGCCAATCATCGTTTTGCGAGACACCCCGACTAACACAGGAAAATCCAGTTGCGTTAGTAACGCCAAATTTTGAAACAAGATTTGATTATGCTCTACGCGCTTACCAAAACCAAAGCCAGGATCCAGCACTAAACGCTTTCCATCTATGCCTGCCAACTCACAAGCTTTTACTCGTTCAATTAAGAAACTATGGACTTGTTTCAACACATCTTCATATACTGGACTAGCTTGCATATCCTGCGGCTGTCCCTGCTTATGCATTAAGCAAATAGCCACGTCACTGCTCGCCAATAGCTCTAAGGCTCCAACAGATTGCAATGCATTTACATCGTTTATCATATCGACGCCTAAAGCGAGTGACTCACGCATTACACCGGTTTTGTAAGTATCAATGGATACCCAACAATCCGAATGCTGCTTAGCCAACTCAATCGCTGGCAACACACGATCCAACTCTTCTTGCAAACTAACATTCGAAGCACCAGGCCTGGTCGATTCGCCGCCAATATCAATAATATGCGCACCCTGATCTACCAACGCCTGTATGCGCTGTTTTAACTGATCGTGTTGCGTATAACGGCCACCATCAGAAAACGAATCCGGCGTGACATTTAAAATACCCATAATAAGGGGGTCAGCGCTCTCGACTAGCAAACGGTCAACTAAACTCATAAAAATACCCACAAAAAAGCCCTAGTTGACTTAATGGGTTTACTTAACCAGCATTAAAACAAGTAGGGCTTTAGCTAAACGCTAAATTAATGAAGCTTAGGCTCAGCTCCGGCTGGTTTTTCATCTTTACCAGCTAGGTCATCCGATACCATTTCCGGCGCATCGGCCTCTGGATCATTCGGTTTGATTGGGGAACTTGGTTCACTCCAGTCTTTTGGCGCACCAGGTTCTCGACCTTCCATAATATTTTTGATTTGCTCGGCATCAATGGTTTCATACTGCATTAAGGCTTCCGCCATAATTTCAAGCTTATCCTTATGCGTGGTTAAGATATCTTGAGCACGTTTGTAATTATCATCAATCACACGACGAACTTCACTATCAATTAACTTCGCCGTCTCATCTGAAATATTGCTGGAACGTGACGTTGAACCCAAAAAGTTCTGCTCTTCTTCCTCATAAAGCAAAGGCCCCAATTTATCTGACAAGCCCCACTTTGTTACCATGCTACGTGCCAATTTTGTAGCACGTTCAATATCGTTACTCGCGCCGGTCGTCACAGCATCTGAGCCAAACGTCATTTCTTCAGCAATACGGCCACCATATAAGCTTGAAAGCTGACTTTCGAGTTTACGCTTGCTGTAACTCCAAGAATCTTCTTCTGGCAAGTACATCGTGACACCTAAGGCGCGTCCACGCGGAATGATACTCACTTTATATACCGGATCATGCTCAGGCACTAGGTAACCAATAATCGCATGACCAGCTTCATGATAAGCGGTTAGACGCTTTTCCGCTTCGCTCATAACCATGCTCTTACGCTCAACCCCCATAAGAATTTTATCTTTGGCACGCTCAAAGTGGTTTTGAGTCACCGTTCTCTCACCCAAGCGCGCCGCAAACAAAGCGGCTTCGTTTACTAGGTTAGCCAAATCAGCACCAGAAAAACCGGGCGTACCACGAGCGATTAAAGCCGGTTTAACATCATCGGCGACCGGTACTTTACGCATATGTACTTTTAAAATTTGTTCACGACCACGCACGTCAGGCAAACCAACAGTCACCTGACGGTCAAAACGACCCGGACGCAATAAAGCTGGGTCCAACACATCAGGACGGTTGGTAGCGGCAATGACAATCACGCCTTCGTTACCTTCAAAACCATCCATTTCAACCAACATTTGGTTTAAGGTTTGCTCACGCTCATCGTTACCACCACCCATGCCAGCGCCACGACTACGGCCGACCGCATCGATTTCATCAATAAAGATGATGCAAGGCGCGTGGGCTTTTGCTTGCTCAAACATGTCACGAACACGCGATGCACCAACACCGACAAACATCTCTACAAAGTCAGAACCTGAAATCGTGAAGAAAGGTACCTTAGCTTCACCAGCAATCGCTTTGGCCAATAAGGTTTTACCTGTACCAGGCGGCCCCACCATCAAGACACCACGAGGAATTTGGCCACCCAAGTTTTGGTATTTTTCAGGATCACGTAAAAAGTCTACCAGTTCAGAAACCTCTTCTTTTGCTTCGTCCGCACCAGCGACATCGTCAAAGTTCACTTTTACTTGGTCCTCTGAAAGCATACGAGCCTTGCTTTTACCAAACGACATCGGTCCACCTTTACCGCCCATGCCACCACCCATAGAGCGCATAAAAAATATCCAAATCGCAATCAACAACAACATCGGGAACCACGAAATGAAAATTTGCATCAGCAAGCTTTGTTTTTGCGGAGGCTGAGAACTGACCGTCACGCGATTAGCAAGCAAATCACCCATCAACCCTGCATCGCCTGGGTTATAAGTAGTGAAAGCGTCGCCTGACGAATAGACGCCACGAATCGTCGAGCCTTCGATATTAACGCTACTGACTTTGCCATCACGTACTTCATCAATAAACTGCGAGTAATCTAAACGGCTGGAAGACTGATAATTTGATGATCCAAAGTGATTAAACACTGACATCAAGATTAAGGCTACAGCCGCCCAGATCAGTAGGTTTTTTAGCATATCGTTTTTCATTTAGTTTTCCTTAAAAATCATGCCAAGCATGATGTTTTAACAATGTCACATGGAGCAATCATACCATGCACATAACACCCGAGCAAAAAGAAGAATAAGTTTTAATTATGACCTAATAAGTTAATACTCAAGTAAGCTTATGTTATTTTTTACCTATACCGAGCACATAAATTTCTTTACTACGAGGCCTTGAAGCTTTTGGTTTTCGACTTATTACTTTCATATAGTCTGCCCGCATGTTTTGCAAGAGTTGATCAAAGCCTTCTCCCTGAAAAACCTTCATAACAACCGTGCCATTTTTTTTCAACACCTGACTGGCGAGTTCCAATGTTAACTCCACTAAATGCATAGCACGTGGGATATCCACCGCTTTATTACCACTCATATTCGGCGCCATATCCGACATAACAAGATCGACTTCTCGGTCACCTAATTCGTTCAATAAGTTTTGATAAACTTCATCCTCTCGAAAGTCGCCCTGAATAAAGGTCACCCCCGCGTACGGATCTACTGGCAAAATATCCAAGGCAAAAACATGACCGGCGTCGCCCACTTGCTGTGCGGCCCATTGCGACCAACCGCCTGGTGCGGCACCTAGGTCAACGACGACCAGGCCTGGTTTAAAGAGTTTGTCTTTTTCATCTAACTCTTGCAGCTTATAAATCGCACGCGAACGCCAACCCTCTTTTTGCGCTTGCAAAACATAAGGATCATCAAAGTGCTCTTGTAACCAGCGTGCACTGGATTTGGATCTGGACATATTCGATTGATTCCCGCTGATTTAATTCTCGGAAGAAGTTGTTTTCATTTAAAATAGATTATTTAGCTTTTGAGTAACTACCAAGATGAAGACCGATTCAACCTTAACCGCAAATCAGAAAAAATTTTTACGAGGCATTGCTCACGGCCTAAACCCCGTTATTATCATTGGCTCACAAGGCGTCACCGATAGCCTGATGGCTGAGTTAAACAAGTCACTAGAACATCATGAGTTACTAAAAGTGAAAATGGCGGCTGGTGAGCGAGAAGATCGCAAAGCCATCATCGACTATGTTTTAACGCACTCGAAAGCTAAGCTGGTACAAACGGTGGGTAAAATGTTTGTCATTTATCGTGCACGCAGCAAAAACCCCGAATTAGTGTTACCCAAATAACGCGCTTTAAAACTGACACCCGGCTTAGATCAAACGGTCTAAGCCGCGCTGCAAATCGGTTTGAATATCAGCAAAGTTCTCAAGACCCACCGATACCCTGACCAAGTTCTCCGTGATGCCAGTTGCTAAACGTTCCTCCGCCGCCACTCTACAATGCGTTGTACTGGCAGGATGCGTAATACTGGTTTTAACATCACCTAAGTTGGCCGTAATAGAAAACATCTTGGTCGCATCAATGACCGACCAGGCCTGCTCACGCCCACCTTTAACACGAAAACTCACTAATGCACCCCCATCTGACTGTTGCTTCTGAGCCAGCTCATACTGCGGATGCGATTCTAAGCCGGGATAAAAAACGCTTTCTACAGCTGGGTGTTCACTTAACCAAACCGCCAGTTTACGTGCACGTAAACAATGTGCTTCCATACGAACGTGAAGCGTTTCTAGACCTTTAATGAAAACCCACGCATTAAATGGACTCATACTCGGCCCAGCCGTTCGAATCACCCCACGAACTTCTTCGCCTACAAGTTTTTGCGAGCCAATTACCGCACCACCTAAGCAACGTCCCTGTCCATCAATAAATTTGGTTGCAGAATGAATGACGATATCGGCGCCCAGTTTTAAAGGTTGCTGCAAAATAGGCGTGCAAAAACAGTTGTCAACGACCAAAAGTGCGTTATGTGTTTTTGCCAGTTCGGCCAAGCTTCGAATGTCTGCAATTTCCGTCAAAGGATTAGAAGGTGTTTCTAAAAACAACGCTTTAGTATTCGGTTGAATCGCAGAGCACCAGGCCTGGTGGTCCGTTTGCGAAACAAAGCTAACCTCAATACCGAACTTGGCTAAATACTTGGTAAACAAAACCTTAGTAGTACCAAATATGCTACTGGATGAAACGATATGATCGCCTTGCGAAAGCAGCCCCATAAAGGTCGCCAAGATCGCGGCCATACCGGAAGCCGTTGCAACACAAGCTTCCCCACCTTCCATTTCAGCTAAGCGCTGCTCAAATGTTCGCACGGTTGGGTTCGTAAAGCGTGAATACACATTACCCGGATCCTCACCGCTAAAACGATCAGCCGCCTGCTGAGCGCTCTCGTATACAAAACTGGACGTCGGAAAAATAGCTTCACTGTTTTCTTGCTCATGCGTTCGTTGGTAGCCCGAACGTATGGCTAGGGTTTCTAACGCAAATTCGTCCAATTTAATTTCCTTGATTATGTAATCCAATCGTTTCGGGAGCATGGTTTTTCTGTTTAGCTTTTGCACCATCGTTGCGCGCATTGGCAATGCTTTGCAAATATTCTTCCGTAATATCACCGGTTACATATTCGCCACTAAAACAAGAGGTATCAAAACACGATATTTGCTGACTCCCCACACCTACCGCTTCAACTAAATCTGAAAGATCCTGGTAAATAAGTTTGTCTGCGCCAATAAATTCAGCCACTTCATCTTCTGTGCGATTATTCGCCACCAATTCGGTTGCAGATGGCATGTCAATACCGTACACATAAGGGTATCTGACGGGCGGAGCGGCCGATGCAAAATACACCTTGTTTGCACCGGCTTCGCGTGCCATTTGCACAATTTCACCCGAGGTGGTGCCTCGGACGATGGAATCATCAACCAGCAACACATTTTTGCCTTCAAACTCTAAACCAATGGCGTTTAACTTTTGGCGCACCGATTTTTTACGCTGGGTTTGCCCGGGCATAATAAAAGTGCGGCCGATATAACGATTTTTTATAAAACCTTCACGGTAGGGTAAACGCAGTTTCTCAGCCAACTGTAATGCAGCCGTTCGACTCGTATCTGGAATCGGCATCACGACATCAATATCGTGATCGGACCACACACGTTGAATTTTTTCGGCCAGTTTTTCTCCCATACGTAAACGGGATTTATAAACTGAAATATCGTCAATCATCGAATCTGGACGTGCAAAATAAACAAACTCGAAAATACAGGGCGAATACTGTGGATTGTCATGACACTGTTCAAAGTAAATTTCACCACTTTCCATCACCACGACCGCTTCACCTGGTGCTAAATCTCGATAGTGACTAAAACCCAGTCCATCTAAAGCAACGCTTTCTGAGGCCACAATATAGTCTGTACCCCCATTAGGATTCGCGCGTTTACCGACGACAATCGGGCGTAAAGCAAATGGGTCACGGAAGGCTAACATCCCAACACCCGAAACCAAACCAATGGCTGCGTAACCACCACGCACTCGTTTATGTAAGCGGCGAATAGCGCTGAAAATATCTTGTTGATCAACAAATAGCTTCTGCTGCTTCATTAACTCGTGAGCAAAGACATTCAACAAAACTTCTGAATCGGAGTTGGTATTAAGGTGGCGTTGATCTTGTTGGTAAATTTCTTTACTCAACTGTTCGGCATTGGTTAAGTTACCGTTATGCCCCATCACAATGCCATAAGGCGAGTTGACATAAAATGGCTGTGCTTCAGAACTGGAAGACGAACCGGCTGTTGGATAACGTACGTGACCTATACCAGTTGAACCATGCAGGTCACGCATGTGACGGGTATGAAACACATCCTTAACTAAGCCATTATCTTTGCGCTGAAAAAAACGCCCATTATCATGAGTTACAATTCCCGCTGCATCTTGCCCACGATGTTGCAAAATCGTTAGCGCATCATATAACTCTTGATTAACAGGTTCCCCACTCGCCGAGACAATTCCGACAATACCACACATGAATTTACTCACTTATCTTAGATTTAAATCAAAATTTCCAGCCACTGTCGTAACAGTCGGCCGACTAAAAACGGGTTTGAATTCGTTTACTCATTATCGAATCTGGACAATAACAGAGTTGGTAACCAACTCTTTATCCAATTCTTGCTTGGCTTTTTGTGCCTCTTGAAAACTCAAAAATGGCCCTACTCGAACTGAGTAAATTTTTTGATTTTTAGTAGAAAAGTCACCTATTGTAACTTTATAACGCATTTCTAAAACACCCAAAGTTCGGTTCGCTGACTCGATTGAGTTGTAGGACGCTACGCGCACTAACCATGCAGGTGACTTATCCTCTGACGGCATCACGGGTTCTTTTATTTCAGCCGTTTCTTGTGTTGTCATAGGCTCGTCTAACTCAACCTCTGTGGTCGAGCTTTTTTTCGCATTGGCGATTTCCGGGTTATCACTTGATTGTTTTGTTTGTGCTGCTTCTTTTGAGCTTATATCGTTTTGCGTTTGAGCTGACGTGTTCGAAGTATCTTTGTTTGTATCGACTGTTACAACTGGCTCTGATTTCGTGGTTTCAGTTGTTTGATCTGAAACAATTACACTGGTTTGGCTGACTTCTTTTGCGGGGGGAAGCTCATCAACTGGGGATAATTCATCAGAACTTGAGTATAACCAAGGTTGTGCTTTTTCATAATCAACAGGGTTGGCGTACCAACTTGGCACCAACATAATCAATAAGGCCAACCAAATCACTGCGCCGGTTATTCTATATTTTGTTAACTCATCCATTCTGTCAACTCTGTCATTGCTTGTGAAACGGTAACAAAAGAACCGTAGATTAAAATCCGTTTTTCTGTCGATTGACGTGCACAGTTAACGGCTTCAGCCATCGAACTAAAAGCCTGCTGACGGCTTGACACAACGCCCGCTAATCTTAACACCTCTTGCAGTCGAGCTAAAGGCGCTGAACGATCCACCTGTAAATCAACCAACAACCACTGACTAGCAAAAGGTTTTATTTGTGACACCATCGCCTGGATATCTTTATCCGACAAAGCTGAAAAGATAACAAGATAATCATCCCCATCGGCCTGTAACTTTAAATGTTCAGCCAAGGCATCAACTGACTGTGGATTGTGCGCTACATCAAACAACCAGGCCTGGTGGTCGACTTGAATGGTTTGTAGGCGACCGGGATGTTGTGCTGCTCTTAAACCCTGTTCACAGTCGGTGTGATCTATTTCCAAGCTGGTTTGAGCCCGTAATAAAGCCAGAACACCAGCCGCATTTTGTAACTGAAATTGACCCGCTAAATTTGGTTTCGGTAAATGGATCGATTGTTGTGCCGTTTTGAACACCCAATCTTCTGGGTTGGCCAAATAATCATAATCTCGGCCCAATAACCTTAAATCAACCCCTAATGCTTGCGCGTATTCAAGCAGTGTTTTTGGCGGATTTGGATCCGAACACACCGCCAAACCATTGGGTCGCATCACCCCCGCTTTTTCAAAACCGATTTTTTCACGATCAGAACCTAACCATTCAACGTGATCGACATCAATAGCGGTTAATAAGCAGGCTTGCGCATCCACAATATTAACGGCGTCTAAGCGCCCGCCCAATCCTACCTCTAGCACAACCACATCAAGTTTTGACTGTTTAAAAATGGTTAAGGCGGCTAAAGTCGCAAACTCAAAGTAAGTTAATTTAACACCTTGTCTGGCCAATTCAATCGCGTCAAACGCGCCAACAATTAAAGAGTCTAAAACTGGTTGCGCGTTAAGCTGAATGCGTTCATTAAAACGCAAAATATGTGGTGAGGTATAGCTCCCGACCTGATAGCCAGCCGCCCTCAAAATCGCCACCAACATCGCGACACTAGATCCTTTGCCATTGGTACCAGCGACCGTAATAACATAGGGAGCGGGCGTCAATACATCAAGCTTTTTAGCGACCTCTCGAACCCGTTCCAGTCCAAGGTCAATTTCTTGAGTATGCAGCTTTAGTAACCAGTCTAACCAATCAGTCAAGCTACTGCGAATAGTCGGCGAATTCAATTTAATCTCTTATTGATTCATTAACATCCGCGCCATAGAGGCCAACTCTTTATTGAGTTGGTGACGATGAATGATTCGATCAATGGCACCATGCTCTAGTAAAAACTCACTACGCTGAAAACCTTCTGGCAGTTTTTCACGAACAGTTTGCTCAATTACGCGCGGGCCAGCAAAACCTATCAAAGCTTTAGGTTCGGCAATATTTAAATCGCCCAACATTGCAAAACTGGCTGATACCCCACCCATAGTAGGGTCCGTCATTACCGAAATATACGGTAAACCTTGCGCCCTTAAACGACCTAAAGCGGCACTGGTTTTTGCCATCTGCATCAATGAAAACAAGGCTTCTTGCATTCGGGCACCACCACTAGCAGAAAAGCAGACCAGTGGACAACGGCGAGCTAAAGCCTCATTGACTGCACGAACAAATTTTTCACCCACGACCGAACCCATTGATCCGCCCATGAACTTAAATTCAAATGCAGCAGCTACTACCTCTAAACCATCAATGGTTCCAACTTGCGTAATCAGAGCATCTTTTTCATTCGTTGCTCTCTGTGCCCCAGCAATACGGTCTTTATATTTCTTTTGATCCCGAAATTTCAAAGCATCGACAGGAGAAACATCATTTGAGATTTCCGTTATTTTGCTACCTTCATCAAAAAAGGCTTTCAAACGTTTACGTGCACTCAAACGCATGTGGTGGTCGCATTTTGGGCAGACCTCGTCATTACGTTCAACTTCGGAGCGGTAGAGCACACTCTCACACTTTGGACACTTCATCCAAAGACCTTCAGGTACCGATTTTTTACGATCTGTTACTTGCTTAATGCTGGGTAAAATTTTCTCAAACCAACTCACAATGTTTCTCCCTTATCGGCTTGATCCAAAGCATGTCGAAACACGCGCATTTGATTAGTCAAAGCCTGTTTAATTGCTGATAATCCGTCGTTCTGGTGCTGTTCAATCAAGTTGACTAAAGCAGAACCTACAATCACCGCTTCTCCAACTTGTGCCATTTGATAGGCCGACTCCGCATCACGAATGCCAAACCCTATTCCAACAGGTAAATCAACCTGCTTCTTTAATAGTTCAACTTGAGTTTTGACATTCGTCGCATCCAGCTTGCCTGTGCCCGTCACGCCTTTTAGCGAAACATAATAAACAAAGCCACTACCTTGATCAGAAACAGCTTTTAACCTAGATTCTGGCGTGGTTGGTGAAACTAAAAATACGCGATCTAAATTATATTTCTTTAATAATTCGGTATAACCTGCCGTTTCTTCAGGTGGCATATCGACAGTTAAGACTCCATCCAAGCCTGCTTGTTGAGCTTGCTCTGCAAAAAACTCAAACCCCATAGCTTCGATCGGATTTAAGTAACCCATCAATAAAACAGGGGTTTCAGTGTCGGTTTCACGAAACTGTTTAACAATCGATAAAACCTGCTTTAAGCTGACATTATGCTTTAATGCGCGCTCGACAGCTTTTTGGATAACAGGACCATCGGCCATTGGATCGGAAAATGGCACACCTAGCTCAATCAGGTCTGCACCTTCGGCGACTAACAGTTTCATTAATTCAAGTGTGGCACTTGGTTCGGGATCACCCGCCGTAATATATGGAATTAAAGCGGTGCGCTTGTCTGCCTTTAATTGAGCTAAACGGGCGTTGATTCTATCTATATTCATCATCTTAGAACTCAAACCCTTCAATCTTCGCTATGGTATTCATGTCTTTATCACCGCGTCCTGATAGATTAATGATAATGGTTTGATCTTTACGCATCGTAGGCGCCAGTTTGGTAGCATAAGCTAATGCATGGCTGGTTTCTAACGCTGGAATAATGCCTTCCATACGGGTTAGATCTCGCCAACCTTGTAAAGCTTCATCATCCGTAATGGCAACAAATTCAGCACGCCCTATATCTTTTAACCATGCCAACTCTGGCCCAACACCTGGATAATCCAAACCTGCTGAGATTGAATGGGTTCCAGAAATCTGGCCGTTTTCGTCCTGCATTAAATAAGTGCGGTTGCCGTGTAATACCCCCGGTTTACCTTTGCATAACGGCGCCGCGTGCTGGCCTGTTTCCAAACCATGCCCGCCTGCCTCGACTCCATAAATTTTTACGCTCTCGTCCGGTAAAAACGCATGGAACAGACCCATCGCATTTGACCCCCCACCCACACAAGCAATCAGCGCATCAGGCAGTTTGCCTTCTTTTTGTAAGATTTGTTCACGTGCCTCTCGCCCTATAATAGACTGAAAGTCACGCACCATCATGGGGTAAGGATGTGGGCCAGCCACGGTGCCTATAATATAAAAAGTATTATCAACATTGGTTACCCAATCACGCATCGCTTCGTTCAGAGCGTCCTTGAGTGTACGAGTACCGGATTCAACTGGTACGACGGTCGCACCCAACATTTTCATACGGGCCACATTCGGTGCTTGACGTACAACATCATCAGCCCCCATGTAGACAACACACTCCAAACCTAAACGCGCCGCGACGGTCGCACTCGCCACACCATGTTGTCCTGCACCAGTTTCAGCAATAATTCGTGTTTTACCTAATTGCTTTGCCAACAAGGCTTGACCGATCGTATTGTTGATTTTGTGGGCACCAGTGTGGTTCAAATCTTCTCGTTTTAAATAAATCTTGGCCCCGCCGAGGGTTTCACTCCAACGTTTTGCATAATAAAGCGGGCTAGGTCGTCCAACATAATCCTGATAATCCACTTTTAACTGTTCTAAAAAATCGGGATCATTTTTAATTTTTTGGTATTGCTGCTTAAGCTCTTCTAACGGTGCCATCAGCGTTTCTGGTGCAAACATGCCACCATAAGGGCCAAAGTGACCCGTCTCATCTGGAAACTGAGCGTAATCAATAGTCATTTAATTATCCATTTCATTATTTTTTTACAGGGTAGCCTGAATAAAATCGGTTATTTTTTGAGCTGATTTTATGCCCTTTGTTGACTCAACACCGCCACTTACATCAATCGCCCACACATTTGAAATCTCTAGCGCATTTTTAACGTTTTCAGGCGTTAAGCCACCTGCTAAAACGACTGGCTTTGCCAAGCTCTTAGGAATCCATTGCCAGTTAAAGACCTCGCCGGTTCCACCTGGCACGCCCGGCTTGTAAGTATCTAGCAATAAAGCACGTGCATCCTTATAAACATCGACCAGCTCTATCACATTCGTATCGGACTGCATGGATATGGCTTTGATATAAGGACGTGAAAATTGGCCACAAAATTCAGCCGATTCATTTCCGTGAAACTGCAACAAGTCTATCTTTACATCATCTATGACCTGCTCAACTAGTGATGCATTTGCATCTACAAATAGAGCCGTTGTGGTGACAAAAGCCGGCAAGTTTTGGACAATACGTTTGGCCTGTTCAATCGTCACAGCACGCGGGCTGGGTTCGTAAAATACTAAACCAATCGCGTCTGCGCCTGCTTGTGCCGCTGCTAAGGCATCCTCTGGCCGGGTTATGCCGCAAATTTTCACCCTCACTCGCTGCGCTATTGCCATAAAACCTCATTCAGAGGAGTTTGCGGTATAGCAAACTCCTCTGGATAAAATGCATTTACAAAATACAAACCCATAGCCGGCGCCGTCACAGTAGCTTTCGTTCTGTCTTTGAGTGCTAATAAATTGGCCACCCATTCAACAGGAGCTTCAGTTCGACCGATTTGCATTAAAGTTCCAGCAATATTTCGAACCATATGATGCAAAAAAGCATTGGCTTTTATATCGATAAAAACAAAGTCTCCTCGGCGTCTCACTTGAACAAACTGTACTTCTCGTCGTGCATGACTCGCCTGACACTCTGACGCCCTAAAAGATGAAAAGTCTTGTTCACCCAATAAGGCTTGTGCGGCTTGATGCATTAATGCTTCATTCAAAGGTTTACGTTCCCAGGTCACGCGACCACTTAATACCGCACTACGTACAGGCCGATTGAATATTACATAACGATATTGTCGCGCAAAGGCACTAAACCTTGCATGAAAATCCTTATCAACTAGCTTGACCCAGCTAATCCGAATGTCATCGGGTAAATGTGTATTGCTACCTTCTAACCATGCCCTTGCTGGACGTTCAACAAGCGTTTCAAAATGCACGACTTGACCGATCGCGTTCACACCCGTGTCAGTCCGACCCGCACAAAAAACGTCAATTGGCTCCGCAGCAATGCGACTCAAGGCCTGCTCTACAAAAAACTGAACCGACTCGCAATGACTCTGGCGTTGCCAACCGCAATAATGCTGTCCTAAGTACTCGACTCCTAACGCCCATTTCATCAATATAATTACAGGTATTTCTCGATTAATACTTCTGCAATTTGTACGGTATTGGTAGCCGCACCTTTGCGCACGTTATCAGCAACAACCCAAAGGTTAAGCCCACGCTCAATTGTAATGTCTTCACGAATTCGACCCACATAGACTGGGTTGGTGTCAGCGGCATCTGATACAGCCGTTGGGTAGCCACCGTCAACATGTTCATCAATAACCACCAGGCCTGGTGACTTCTGTAGTAGTTCGCGAGCTTGTTGAGCTGTAATCTTTTGTTTTGTTTCGATGTGAACGGCTTCACTATGACCAAAGAAAACCGGTACTCTTACCGCGGTAGGGTTGACTTTAATTGCTTCGTCACCAAAAATCTTTTTAGTTTCCCAGACCATTTTCATTTCTTCTTTGGTATAACCATTTTCCATAAACACATCAATTTGCGGAATACAGTTAAACGCAATTTGTTTTGGGTAAACATCTATTTCAACCGGCTTAAGATTCAAAATATTAGCAGTTTGCTTAGCCAATTCTTCAATTGCCTCTTTGCCTGTTCCTGACACAGCTTGGTAGGTCGCGACATTGATACGTTCAATACCGACCGCATCATAAATCGGTTTTAGAGCGACCATCATTTGAATCGTAGAACAATTTGGATTCGCAATAATGCCTCTGTTTTTGTAACCCGCGATCGCATCAGGATTTACTTCAGGTACAACCAGGGGAATGTCTTCGTCGTAACGGAATTGAGAGGTATTATCAACCACTACACAACCCGCTTCGGCGGCTTTAGGTGCATACACAGCTGACACACTGGCACCTGGCGAGAATAGTCCAATTTGAGCCTTTGAGAAATCAAACGTTTCTAGATCTAAAACTTCAATCCACTCACCTTTAAATTCAATTTTTTTGCCTGCAGAGCGGCTACTTGCAAGCGGATACAAGTTCCCGACCGGAAAATCACGCTCTTCTAGCACTTTTAAAATTGTCTCACCCACGGCGCCAGTGGCCCCTACTACTGCGACATCAAATTTTCTCATAAGAAACTCAACCTATCCTTTGCTTTACGCTTTAGTTATGCTTTTTTCTCTTCTAAATCTGACTCATCATCCTGATTTGAGTCTGACTCTTGTCCAAATTTAGGCTTTTCGATTTGCGCGGGTTTTTCATCCTCAACGCCGACGATAATACCGCTTTCGCTTAGCTCACGACTTTGCCCAATAAATTTACCACCGGTTTCAATGGTTAATTCACCACTAATTAATTCACCGACTAACTTGCCCGTTTCTAGAATTTCAATACGCTCACAAGCGACCTTACCTTCTAACTTGCCACTTAGAAAAATTGAACGAGCCTTGATTAAACCATTTAAACTGCCGTTTTGGCCTATTGAAATATCATAACTGGTTTCTACAATCCCATCGATATGACCATCAACATGCAAAGCGCCTTGCAAATCAACAATTTCACCGTTTACTGAACATCCCTCAGCAATAATTGTTTTTCCACCTTCTCGACTTGGTTTCTGATCGCCTGACTTAAAGATCCCCATGGTATGCCCTCTACTTTATCAAAAATGCTATCGTAATCTTCCAGGCCCCATTGCACAAACGGAGCTGGGTTTAGTTTTCGCTGAACAAAATTCACTTCATAATGCAAATGCGGCCCAGTCGATACACCGGTTGAGCCAATCGCACCGATTAAATCACCCTTATTAATGAACTGGCCTGTTTTTACATTTAAGCTATTCAAGTGACCATAAAAAGTTTTAAAACCATAAGCATGACTCAAAATAACAAGGTTTCCGTAACCACTACTTCGGTGATAACCTGAATATTCGACAACCGCATCCGCGGTCGCTAAAACAGGGGCTCCGCGTTCACCACGATAATCAATCCCATAGTGAAATTCACGTGTTCCACGCACTGGATGAGTGCGCCAGCCATAACCACTACTCACTCCTCTAAACACACCCACTGGACGACCATTTGGAATATGATCTAGCATAATCTGCTTTTCTAAAGTGGTTAACTGAGTTATCTTGACCCGCTCAATAATTGGCGCATCGATTTCCGGCTGAACACCAATTAGCTCTTCTAAGCCTTGCAAAGTCTGGTCCAAAAAACCGACCTGCTTAATCTTTTCTTCTAGCTCATTAATTAACTGTGCTTTTTCTTCAACTAGATTGGAGTACTCATTTTGGCGCTCATCCAATGCCCTTAAAAAAGACATCTCGGCTTGGCGTTTTAAGGTCTGAATTTCTTCGACCTCTTTATTCAACCACCAAATAGAGCCGGCCCCACCTGTAACAACCAAGAAAAAAACGATCATCAAAACCCAAACAAACTTTTTTACAAACTGACTAAATGAGTAATGACGCGCGCCATGTACATCGGTTATCGTGATTGTAAAATGTTGTCTTGATGACATCCGTTATCCTAAAGCTTTCACAACAGCTGAACCCATTTCAGAAGTAGACACTTTCTGCATTCCATCTGAGTAGATATCACCCGTTCTTAATCCTTGGTCCAATACCTTACTGACAGCCTGCTCTATTTTAAGTGCCAAATCTTCACGCCCCAAACTGTATCGCAACATCATAGCGGCTGACAAGATAGTCGCTAAAGGGTTGGCCAGATTCTGGCCTGCAATATCTGGAGCCGAGCCATGACTTGGCTCATACATACCCTTATTATTTGCGTCCAATGACGCGGAAGGGAGCATGCCGATTGAACCCGTTAACATAGATGCCTCATCAGACAAAATATCCCCAAACATATTGCCCGTTACCACCACATCAAACTGTTTCGGATTACGTACAAGCTGCATAGCCGCGTTGTCTACATACATGTGCGACAACTCAACTTCTGGATACTGCTTCGCCAAATCTGTCATAACTTCACGCCACAACTCAGTCACTTCAAGCACGTTAGCTTTATCAACTGAACATACTTTTTTGTTACGTTTCATGGCCGCCTGAAATGCCACATGCCCAATACGTACAATTTCAGACTCGGAATAAACATAGGTGTTGTAACCCTGACGTTCACCATTTTCGAGCTTGCGAATACCACGCGGCTGACCAAAATAAATACCACCCGTTAATTCACGTACAATCAAGATATCTAAACCGGATACGACTTCAGGCTTCAAGGTTGATGCATCAGCCAACTGGGGGTACAAAAAAGCTGGACGTAAATTTGCAAACAAACCTAAGCCAGAACGTAAGCCTAACAGACCTTTTTCAGGGCGCACTGAAATATCTAGTGACTCCCATTTGTAGCCGCCTACAGCTCCGAGCAAAATTGCATCGACATTACGCGCCATTTGCATAGTTTCATCAGGCAAAGGATGACCTGTTTCGTCGTAAGCGGCGCCTCCAACCAAACCACTTACCATATCAACATCTAAACCATGGCTTGCTTTTAGTGCTTCTAAAACCTTAACCGCTTCAGCAACGATTTCCGGCCCAATGCCATCACCTGGCAGTAACAATACTTTTTTGGTCATTCTAATCTTCCTAACAATCTTGGTTTATGCGAATAGCCACGGTGTCGCTTTACGCATTTTTTGTTCATATGCTTTTATCTCATCAGCATGCACTAAGGTTAAACCTATGTCATCCAAACCATTCAATAGACAATGGCGTCTAAACGCATCCACTTCGAAAACAATAACATCACCACCCGGCGTAATAATTTGCTGCTTCTCCAAGTCAACGGTTAACTCATAACCTTCTTCAGACTCAACGGCTTTGAACAAATCATCTACTTGTTTTTCAGACAAGGCAATCGGCAAGATGCCGTTTTTAAAGCAATTATTAAAAAAAATGTCAGCAAAACTTGGCGCAATAATGACATCAAAGCCATAATCTTTTAAAGCCCATGGAGCATGTTCGCGACTCGAACCACAGCCGAAATTTTCACGCGCCAACAAAATCTTAGCCCCCTTATAACGAGGCTGATTCAATACAAACTCGGTATTCAGTGGCCGCTGGGAACAATCTTCTCCGGGTTGACCTACGTCGAGATAACGCCACTCATCAAACAGATTAGGACCGAAACCGGTCCGTTTAATCGATTTTAAAAACTGTTTAGGAATAATGGCATCCGTATCAACATTCGAACGGTCAAGTGGCGCGACTATTGCGGTTAACTTGGTAAACTGATTCATACTCACTTAGACACCCCCATCATTTCGCGCACATCAACAAAATGACCAGCTATAGCGGCCGCGGCGGCCATTTGTGGACTGACCAAATGCGTGCGCCCGCCAGCACCTTGTCGCCCCTCAAAGTTTCTATTCGAAGTAGATGCACAATGCTTTTTCGGTGGCAAACGATCCGCATTCATCGCCAAACACATCGAGCAACCTGGATTACGCCATTCAAAACCGGCTTCCATAAATATTTTATCCAAGCCCTCAGCCTCTGCCTGCTGTTTAACACGGCCAGAGCCTGGCACAACCAAAGCCTGCTCAACATTTGGCGAGACTTTATGACCCTTTACGACGCTAGCAGCAGCCCGCAAATCTTCTATACGCGAGTTAGTACAAGAACCGATAAACACATAATCTATCGCGACATCTTTAATGGCCATATTAGGTTTCAAACCCATGTAATCAAGGGCGCGTTTAATGCCATTGGCTTTAACAGGGTCAGATTCTTTAGCTGGATCTGGCACCATGCCATTCACACCCACCACCATTTCAGGAGAGGTCCCCCAGCTTACCTGTGGCTCAATGCTTGAACCATCTAACTCAACTACCTTGTCAAATTTGGCATCAGAGTCTGACTTAAAATTTAACCAATAGGCTACCGCCGCATCCCAATGCTCATCTTTTGGCGCAAAGTGACGACCTTTAACATAATCTATGGTTTTTTCATCAACGGCCACCAGGCCTGCTCTCGCTCCAGCTTCAATAGCCATATTACAAACCGTCATACGTCCTTCTATCGACATATCCCGCATGACCTGACCACCAAACTCAATCGCACACCCATTGCCACCAGCGGTACCAATTTTACCGATGATCGCTAACACAACATCCTTAGGGCCAACACCAGGCTTTAACTGGCCATCAATCCTAACCAACATGTTTTTCATTTTTTTCTGAATCAAGCATTGTGTCGCCAACACATGCTCTACTTCTGATGTACCGATACCATGAGCCAGAGCACCTAAAGCACCATGTGTTGAAGTATGTGAATCGCCACACACCACCGTCATACCTGGTAAAGTCGCACCAGACTCAGGACCGACAACATGGACAATACCTTGGCGCACATCACCCATACCATATTCTGTAATACCAAACTCCTTGGTATTCGCGCCCAATGCTTGCACCTGAATACGAGAAATTGGATCCTTAATACTTTCGACTCCGCCCTCTAGCTCCGTAGTAGGCACATTATGGTCGGGTGTGGCCAAGTTTGCTGAAATTCGCCAAGGTTTACGCTGAGCCAAACGCAGGCCTTCAAAGGCTTGCGGTGATGTTACTTCATGCAATAGCTGACGATCAATATAGATCAAGGCCGTGCCATCTTCCTCTTGACGAACCACATGGGCATCCCACAACTTATCGTAGAGCGTTTTTGCTGACATTAGTTTTTCCGTATACATTTAATACTTGAGCGGTATACATTCCGAGCAAGCTAAAGCCTAAAAAATAGTTTTCGATTATAACATTTTGAAACTTTTACAACGTAGTAAAATATCACCAATTCCAATCAAACCTTGCGAAAATAACATGAGTTATCAGATCAAAGAAGTATTTTATACCCTTCAAGGGGAAGGGTTTCATGCTGGACGGCCTGCTATTTTTTGCCGATTTAGCCAATGCAATCTCTGGACAGGTCGAGAACAAGATCGTAATAATGCAATTTGTTCATTTTGTGACACTGATTTTGTAGGGACAGACGGACAGAATGGTGGACGCTTTGAAGATGCGCAGGCCTTAACTCAGCACCTATTAACTTTTTGGCCAAAAACCAGCCAGCAACACCCGTTTGTCGTTTTAACAGGAGGCGAACCATTATTACAACTCGACCAATCCTTAGTTGATGAAATGCATCAGCATAAGATAGAAATTGCAGTTGAAACCAATGGCACCAAACTGCCACCGAACAATATTGACTGGATCTGTGTCAGCCCTAAGGCCGGCGCACCCTGGATTCTTACTGAAGGTGATGAACTCAAACTGGTTTATCCTCAAGCTAACTTACTACCCAGCAGCATTCCTCTCAAAGGTTTTAAACATTTTTACATACAACCCATGGACGGTGATCAACAGTCAGTCAACCTCCAGTCTGCGATTCAATTCTGCCTTGACCACCCAGAATGGAAACTCAGCCTACAGACACATAAAATTATGAATATTGATTAAAGATTAAGGACTTAGTGTGATGTGGGATCAAAAGTTTAATCGAGAAGATTATTTATATGGAACAGAACCAAACGATTTTTTGCGTAGTGTCTGCCAGCAACTCACACCCAACAGCGACATACTTTGTATTGCCGAAGGGGAAGGAAGAAATGCAACCTACTTAGCAAAGCTTGGACACAAAGTTACAGCGGTAGACGCCTCTGAAGTAGGTTTAAACAAAGCCAACCAACTCGCAGAAAAAAATGGCGTTAATATTCATACAAAAGTTGCCGACCTGACAGATTTTGACATGGGCGAAGGGAAATGGGATGCGATTATTGCGATTTTTTGCCACCTACCCCCGATTTTAAGAAAACAAGTCAATCAAAAAATCGTAAACGCACTCAAACCCAATGGATTATTCATAGCAGAAGCCTATAGCAAAAAACAATTACCAAACAATACCGGCGGCCCAAAAGATTTAGACCTTTTAATGGACTTAACCACCGTTAAAAGTGAGCTCGCTGGATTAAATTGGCTGTTAGCCAAGGAGGTTAAACGAGAAATTATAGAGGGCTCAGGACACACTGGTACAGGTGAGGTCATTCAGTTAATAGGAATTAAGCCAGATAACACATGACTAGGGTAGTAAATTACCTGTCTTATCAACCATAATAATGACTCGACGATTCAATGAGCGCCCATAGGGCGTGTCATTGGGTGCGACAGCATCATTATCCGCACGACCCTCAATTGAAACCAACTCTCGATCGACTCCCATATAAATAAAAGTTCGACCGACTGTTGCCGCTCTAGAAGCTGACAACTCCCAGTTAGAGGGATATTGAAGTGTATTAATAGGCGCACTATCCGTATAACCTGTAATACGAATAGCTTGACCACGCCCAGCCAAGGTTTCACCCAGCAACTCTAATTGCAATCGTGTTTTTTCGTTAATGGTTGCACGCCCACTTTCGAAAAAACTGTCTGATTTTAACGTAATCTTTGTAAACTCAGGTGTATCTTCAATCTCAATGTCCTTCGGATCAACTTGATTCATTGCCTGCTGAATCTCAAGTGTCGTGGCAGGCGGCTTTAAATCCAATGGGTTTAACTCACTTCCGCGAATACTGGCATCCTGCTCGACTTCTTTCGAAGTTTTATCACCCATCAGTGACTGCACGAAATCATCACGATCCCCAGGATCAACAACCGAAACCAACCACATCACCAAGAAAAACACCATAAGTACCGTCATCAAATCGGCCAATGCTATTTTCCAAGATCCACCATGAGCGCCACCATCATCGTGTCCACCACCGCGACGACGAGACATATCAAACTCCCTGCTTCAAATTATTCATTAATTATTCCGAGGAACATCATATTCGGGTGGAATACGCTGACGCGCAACCTCAACCGCGAGATTGGGGGATACCCCATTTGCATAGGCGGCAATAAAAGCCGCAGCCATTTCAAGCAACGTCCGATCTTGTCGATTCATTACCTCCAAGGCATGAGTAAAAGGGGCAACCAAAGCAAACGCAAAGAACACACCAGCCAAAGTACCAACCAAAGCGGCGCCCACCGATTGTCCAATCAAGGCCACATCCATCTCACCACCCAATAAGGTCATGGTCAAAATAACCCCCATAATCGCCGCTACAATCCCGAAGCCTGGTAACCAATCGGCAACTTTACCCGTTGCTTTTGGCAACTCCATCATGGAATTATAAATACCATCAATCTGATCTAGCAAATGATCCTCAAAATGTTGGTTTTGTGGTGGATTTAAGAGCAAATAACTAAAGTTATCAACTATAAATTTGCGTAGCTGTTTGTGCTTCATTACCAAAGAATAATGGCTAAAAATAGGACTTACACCTGGATTTACTACATGCTTTTCTAAAGCCAACATACCACTAGCTCGCGCCGTTCTTGCCAACTCTTCGAGTAGACCGATCGTTTCTGCATACAAACGCTTATTAACACGATCTCCGGCAAACACACGTCCGGTGCTTTTAATCGCATCAAACCAAATATACATAGGGGTTGATACCATGAATGCACCTAAGGCCACACCTAAAATAATCACCAACTCTGATGGATGCCAAATCGAGCCTAAGTCGCCCCCCATCAGCTTGAAGCCGCCGAGAAAGCTCAAAAATATAACCAAGATCCCGAGGGGTTTTGCAATAATACTCATATCTGACTATTCACCGAGTTAGTTCACATCCAAGCTTACTTGGATTGCACGTTTGATTTTAGTTGCTTTGACTGTCGACAAACAAAGCAACTGCTATGCCAGCCTTACTTTGCGACACGGACCTCATTTACTTTTTTTAAGGTTCTTGGTAAAGGCACACCACGTTTAGCTCGCTGTGACAGTGCTTCTTCAATCGCACTTGCACCCATCGTTTTAACATAATCTCCAGCCACAAAATCCAGCTTAATACCGGGCTCGCAAGCGAACACAGCGGTTACCTGCTCACCTTTAGCCAACTGCATTAACTTATTACCCTTACCTTTCGCCAGTTCAGGTAATTCATCTGAGGCAAACACTAGAAGCCTTGGCTCAGATGTCACAACGATCACCCAATCACCTGGTTTTACTACACATGGCGATAAAACTTCGGACTTCGCTGGCAAACTTAAAATCGCTTTGCCCGATTTATTTTTGGATACCAGGTTATCTAAACTTGTTATAAACCCGTAACCCGCCGATGAGGCCATGATAACCTTCTGCGTTGGCTCTCCCATAAGCACATGGGTTATACGACCTCCAGCTGGTAAGCTCAAACGTCCACTTAAGGGTTCACCATGACTTCTAGCGGAAGGTAAACTATGACCTGCTAAACTATAACTTCGCCCAGTTGAGTCAAAAAATAGCGCCATTTGGCGGCTCTGACCAAAGGCTTGACCGGCAAAGCTATCCCCTGATTTATAAGCCAATTGACGGCCATCGACATCATGCCCTTTAGCGGCCCTGACCCAGCCGTTCTCAGACAACACAACCGTAATAGGTTCGGATGGCAGCAAGTCTTGCTCACTCATAGCTCGAGCCGCATCCACTTCCAAAAGAGGGGAACGACGATCATCACCATATAGCTCGGCATCCGCCATTAATTCCTTCTTCACCTGAGTATTCAGACGCGCTTCGCTTGAAAGAATACGTTCGAGTTTTTTGCGCTCTGCTTCCAATTCAGCCTGTTCACCACGAATCTTCATTTCCTCTAAACGTGCTAGGTGACGAAGTTTTAACTCTAAAATGGCCTCGGCTTGAATATCACTTAAACCAAAACGTTCCATCAAGACCGGCTTAGGCTTATCCTCTTCACGGATAATGGCAATCACCTCATCAATATTTAGAAAGGCGATCAGCAAGCCATCTAAAATATGCAGACGATCCAGCACTTTATCTAACCGATACTGTAAACGTCGACGCACTGTTTCAACTCGATAAACAAGCCACTCAGATAATAAACCACGTAAATTTTTAACCTGAGGTCGCCCATTTAAACCAATCACATTTAAATTCACTCGATAACTACGCTCCAGATCGGTACTAGCAAACAAGTGCAACATAGTCGCGTGAACATCAATACGTTTAGATCGTAATTCAATCACCAAACGCGTCGGATTTTCATGATCCGATTCATCACGCAAATCCACCACCATGGGCAATTTTTTCGCACGCATTTGGTTCGCAATTTGTTCTAAAACTTTGGCCCCTGACACTTGGAACGGCAAAGCATGCACAACGACATTTACATCGTCTTCTACTTCATAAGCCGCGCGCTGACGCACCGAGCCGTGTCCTGTTGTATAAAGCTGAGCTAACTCTTCTTTTGGCGTAATAATCAAGGCTTCGTTTGGATAATCGGGACCCGGAACAAACTCTAGCAACTCTGAGTCCGTTAAGTTTGGATTTTCAATCAGGGCAATACAACCTGCGACAATTTCACGTAAGTTATGTGGTGGTATATCGGTTGCCATCCCGACAGCGATCCCAGATGTACCATTAAGAAGAATATGTGGCACTCTAGCTGGCAATACCAAGGGCTCATTCATCGTGCCATCAAAATTGGGCACCCAATCAACCGTGCCTTGCGCCACTTCATCAAGTAATAACTGCGCAAACTTAGACAACCTGGATTCGGTGTAACGCATGGCCGCAAATGACTTAGGATCATCAATCGAGCCCCAGTTACCCTGCCCATCAACTAATGTGTAACGAAATGAAAAGTCCTGCGCCATCAACACCATGGCTTCATAACAAGCACTGTCCCCATGTGGATGAAACTTGCCCAGCACGTCCCCCACCGTTCGTGCCGATTTCTTATATTTTGATGTTGCTTTTAAGCCCAGCTCCGACATGGCATAAATAATTCGACGCTGTACCGGTTTTAAACCATCACCAATATGGGGTAAAGCGCGATCTAAAATCACATACATGGCGTAATCGAGATAGGCCTTTTCTGTGAAGTGCGCCACACTCTGCTGCTCCACCCCCTCGTAATTGATGATTTGCTGAGACACGTTTACTCCTTAGTCACTTTTCCAATGGCACAACTAACAAATGATTTAGCCTTGGCACCGGCGGCGCCCAAACCTTCCAGTGATCCTGTTTCAGGATACCCCATATTCTTTAGTTGCAATTTTACCTGATCAATTAATTCGTTTTTTGAAGAAAACGTAACTTGACCTTGTTCAATATCGACCGCAACGTCAGACACCCCATCCAAGCCAGACAACTTAGATACAATAGAATGTGCGCAACCGCCACATTTTATATTGTCAACATCCAATCTATGTTGCATAGTAATCACCTTTATTTAGTAAATTAAGAAACGACCATTATGTCAAACAAAAGTTCACACTCAAACACCGAGCTTCGTCATAATAAACGAATAACCACCCACAGACCAATTATCTTAAATCATCAAAACCTAAGTTTAGGCATCACGATGATCAACTTATCTTTAAGCGGGCTCGGGGCAACCAGCTCAATTAAAATAAATCCGAGCGATCCTGTAGAGGTCCGATTCAGCTTGCCATTTAATGATGAATTTATTGAACTTGAACTCAAAGCTCAACTCATACACAGCACACCGGTTCGGGGTCAATTTCTGATTGGGCTCGCTTTCGAGAAATTAAGCTCACATCAACAACGCATTATTTCTAATTTCATTAATAGCCATGAAAAATCAAGGCTTTAGGCTTATTCCCAATTAAAAGAAAACGTCCAACCAAGTCGCGCAAATATTAGATTACTCAAAAAGCGCAAATTAATCATCTTAAAAACGGTTAAGACACTATAACGCGTCTTATGATCTTAAAAATTCAAATTTTTGCCCATTTTTAAAAAAAAGCAGATACAATACTTAATAAAGCAATAATTCGAACTATCTGAGACAATTCATGGCAAAAACTAATTCTAAATACATCACAACCACTGAAGCTTGTGACTTAATTGGCGTATCCAAAACAGTCATCAAACGTTTGGCGGATGAAGGCGTTCTGCAAATATGGAAAACTCCCGGCGGTCACCGGCGCTTACTGCGCTCTTCTGTCGATGAGTACATTATGCAAAATGGCCGTGAAAGAGCGAATGAAGATGATGGTGTATTAAAAGTATTAGTTGTCGATGACGACCGAATTTCTCAAGAACTGATTAAATCCATGGCACAAAGTCTAGACTTCCCTATGAAAGTCTTAACGGCTAACGATGGTTACGAAGGTTTAATCAACGCTGGCCGCTATAAACCAGAAATTATTTTTGCCGATCTGATTATGCCGCAAATGGATGGTTACAGCATGGTACATGCTATGCGCAACTTTGAAACCACTAAGTCCGCAACGATTATTGTGATGACGGGTGAAAAACCAAGCGAAATTGATCGTGAACGTTTGCCAAAAGATATCACGGTCATGCACAAGCCTGTCCAAGCAGATATTTTAAAACAGTTTTTAACCTACGAATACAATCTGAAGCGCGGTTAATACCCGCAGCAAAACCTGAAGCATAAATTAGATTTTTAGTTTAAAAAGCGAACCAACTGCTCATCCCAATTGCTCATAAAGCGTTCAAGTGGGTGAGCCAGAAATGTCTGATAAGTTTTACAGATGTGTTTTAATCGGGCATCATCCGCTACCAGTTTCTCAACCTCTAACCAGTCATTCCAGGCTTGATAAATACCCCAATCCGGTCTATCTATCTCGCTATCTGGCAAGCGATAATGCAAAGTTGGTCGTGACTGAATTAAATCACCATCAACAAAACTCAATACTCGATTCTCATCTAAAAACCGAAACAACGGCAGCATATCTAGTGCCCGATTTCGAGTTGGGTTATGCTCTAAATAATCATCGATTAACTGATCCTGCGACGGCCAATAATCTGGATCAATTACCTTAAGCACATAAGCTCGCGGAAACGGGTCAACATAACGTGCAATCTTACGCGCAAAATTAATATCAGCGCGTGTTTCAAGCCAATCGTACAAGCACAAAAAGGCCTTCAAAAAACGCACAATGGTTTGTGGATCCAAACTTGGCATTTCAGGATTAAACTGCATTCCAAACGCATTGCGCCAGCGGTCTGAGGTTCCTTTTGCCCCCGCTTCTCTCAACTGATTAACTAAAGCTTCCACTTCGTCTAACCTATCCATACTGATCGGAGGGCTAACTAACTCTAAAGGTACTAGCTGTTCAGAAAGGGTTTTAAGTGTTTGCTCTAAACTTGCATCTAATTCATCCATCAAACCCGTGCCCAGCCTTTGTTGTCTACCCCAGCGTTTCAACAAATCAAAGTCCAGCTCTACTTTCCAGTCACCAGACGCATCCCCTTTTAATAAACGCTCATAGCGGCCTTCGGCCTCTACTCTTAAATTGAAATATTGCGCCACTATCTGAGCCAACTCATCCACACTCAAGCCGCTCATTTCAATTTCGACACCAATTCGACGCCGATTACCTTCAAAGTTTTCAGTAAAAACCAGCGGTTTTAATGTACGCTTGTTCGGCATAGTGCTTCCTATTTAAATTTAAGAATCCAAACGTTGATAAACCCAAGCTTGGGAACCATCTGCCAAATTTAGTTTGACGCGCTTATAACGTTCACCTACCCGCTCATATCGATCCAGTTTTCGCAAAGCCTTCGCATCGACCTCAAAAACCAGGCCTTCAGTTAATGCGCCTTTACGCGCATACACATCTAAGCCAACTTGATGGTAATCACGCAACTGAGCTGGTTGAGTATCCACTCGCTGGTGGATAATCAACCAGCGGATAACTGGATTAGTTAAGGTTCCATAGGCAAACACTCGATAACTGGCTTGCTCTGATAGATCATCAATAGGCTTTGGAGTGTAACCAAACGGACTAACGAATACCCACCATAAATAAATCATCACGGCCAGTAAAACTGAGGTTCCCAAGGTTAACCAATGTTTAAATTGACGCCACGAGCTCAATAATTTCATAAGATCTCGACTTGAATTACGGAACAGTAAGAAAAAAGAAGGGAAAACCAGGCCCGGTAGAACCACCAGGCCTGGTGATGAACAGATTACTCGGTGATTAGAGGATAAACACCATTTTCATCATGTACCTCACGCCCTGTAACAGGCGGATTAAACACACAAATTAAACGCATATCTTTGGTTGCACGCAAGTGATGACGATCGTGATTATTTAGAGCGTAAAGCGTTCCATCTTCAATCGGCGTGGTCACACCTGTCTCTAAATCTTCAATTTCGCCCTCACCGGCCACACAGTAGACTGCTTCGAGATGATTGGCATAATGAAAATAGTTTTCATGACCTGCGTAAATAATGGTTTCATGCATCGAAAAACCCATGCCATCTTTTGCAAGTAATAGACGGCGGCTGACCCAATGACCGTTATCCGGTTTTACATCACGATCGGTTCCAATAATCTCTTTTAACTTGCGAATAATCATACTTTCTCCTTTTCAAACTTTTCGACGGCTGCCGCTACGGCTTCACGAAGAATGGCAAAACCTTCTTCCAGTTCGGTTTCGCTAATCACCAATGGAGCTAGGAATTTCAACACCTGGTCATCGGCGCCCGCCGTTTCCATAATTAGACCGCGCTGGAAAGCTTGGTAAGACACTTCATTACAGAAGCCTTCAACCAATGACTCTAAGCCCCAAATCATGCCTAAGCCACGCACATCCGTAATGTATTTTGAGAATTCTTTTTGCAAGCTTCTAAAGGTGTCTTCTACTTGCTTGCCCTTGGCACGAATCGAATGACTAAAGTCATCATTCTTCCAAAGTTCCATCACCGCGGCACCCGCAACAAACGCATGGCTATTACCACGGAAAGTACCTGTGTGCTCGCCCGGCTCCCAAACATCGACTTCAGGCTTCATCAACACGATCGACATCGGCAAACCTGTACCAATCGACTTAGACAAGGTAATAATGTCCGGCTTAATACCCGCGCGCTCAAACGAGAAGAAATCGCCTGTACGACCGTTACCCACCTGAATATCATCCATAATCAATAAAATATCCAAGTCTTTACACAACTTGTCTAGTTTCTGTAGCCATTTAGTGCTGGCCACATTGATACCACCTTCACCTTGAATCGATTCAACAATAATCGCAGCAGGCAGGTCATAACCCGAACTGTTGTCTTCCATATAATGGCGCAACATATCCATACTATCCATGCCTTTGTCATTATCGAAATAATTGTCAAACGGCATCTTGGTGACATTTAACGGCACACCATAATAGTCATCATGATAAAACTCGTTACCGGTTACCGCCAATGCACCCAATGTATGGCCGTGATAAGCATTGGTAAAAGCAATCACATTGCTACGCTGCTTTTTCTTACGAGCCAATTTAAGCGCGGTTTCAACCCCATTTGTTCCTGTTGGGCCAACAAACTGAATTTTATAATCCATTCCGCGAGGCTTCAAAATCGTGTTCTGGAACGACTCAATAAAATCGTGCTTCGCCACAGTAGCCTTATCCAACGCATTACTAATACCATTGCGCTGAATGTAGTTTATTAAAGCCTGGTTAACTAATGGGTGATTGTGACCATAGTTTAATGAACCAGCTCCGCCAAAAAAGTCGATATAACGTACGCCGTCAACATCAACAATAGTCGCGCTAGTGGCGGTATCAAAAATTTTTGGAAAAGAGCGAATATAACCACGAACGTTAGACTCATATTGTTCAAATAATGCAATGTCCATTTTTGTATCCTTACGTTTAAGTGTTTATGTTTTAGTTTTATATTTGTGTATAAATTAAGACTTAGGCAAATCAATGACCACTAAAGGCTCATCTTCATGCCCCCCACCTAAGTGGAACTCTGTCAAAAAAGGTTCAATCTTAGTATGTGAACCCAGCTCACCGGCTAATTTATTAAACAAAGCATTTGAAGCCGTATTCGATGGCGAGATGGTGCACTGAACCTGGCGAATCTCGCCGAACCAATCTCGTTGCGTTAAATTTTTTAACAGTGACATCGCCAACCCCTGTCCGCGCATTTTGGGATCCACGGCAACCTGCCAAACAAACAATACACTTGGATCTTTAGGTAAACGATAAGCCGTAACAAACCCGACCAATTCGTTATCCGTATCATCAAGCTGTGCTACCGCACACGTATCTGAAAAATGCTCGGCAAGTAGGAAATAGAGGTAACTGGAGTTCACATCCAGTGTTTGCGATTGTTTTACCAATCGAGTGATGGCCGCACCGTCTTGTAGACAAGGGGGTCTTAAAGTGAAATTCATGTTGATTGCGTTTTCATCGTCACTTCCTGCTGAAGTGGAACGCTAAAAAACGTCTCCTTTGCTTTTTAAGTTAACTGAATCGAAACCGCCAAAGGCAACTTCCGTCAAAATTGATATCTTTTTAACCCTAACATAACTTAACCCCATTCTTCAAGTTTAAACCTAAAAATAGGTGACATTAATGCTAACCATTTAAGCCAGCTTATTCAGATTAAATCAAACAAAATTAATGAGTTAAAACAAAATCAACATCACACCTAATCGTCTTAACTATTCGCATAACCACTCTATTTAACCGACTCATTAGCTACTGGGTTGTGAATGTTTTGTTAAAGTGGTCAAAATCGGATAAAATCGCTGTCTCTTTTTTAACCAGACACTTGCAGTGATCGCATGAATTTATTCGCCTTAGGTGTGAACCACGAAACCGCTCCCGTAGACATTAGAGAAACGGTGTCTTTTACGGCTGAGCGAGTTTTTAGTGCCCTACAGCAACTCAAAGACGATCAATTAGTGGCTGAAAGTATTATTCTATCGACCTGTAACCGCACCGAAATCTACTTTACGATCAAAGATGCACAGGCTCAGGGTGTGATTGATTGGCTGCACGCCTTTTTTGAATTAACGCCCGATAGTTTGACGCCTTATGTTTACCTGCATCAAGACTTAAAAGCCGTCCAACACATCATGCGCGTTGCTTGTGGTTTAAACTCGCTGGTATTGGGCGAACCTCAAATCTTGGGGCAAATTAAAGATGCCTACAATTTAGCCCATAAAACTGAAAGCGTACACCACACGCTTGAACACTTATTTCAGCAAGTATTTCGCACGGCAAAACAAGTCCGAACCGATACGGCGATTGGCTCGAGTCCTGTATCGGTCGCTTTTTCAGCTGTGTCACTTGCCAAACAATTTTTTGGCGACTTATCTAATCAAACCGCCTTGCTGATTGGGGCTGGTGAAACCATTGAATTGGTTGCTCGCCACTTACATGAAAGTCATATTGGCCGTATTATTATTGCCAACCGCACCTTTAGTCGCGCCCATGCTTTAGCTGAAACCCTAGGAGGGTTCGCGATCGAACTGGACGAATTAACGGGACATTTGCACGAAGCCGATATGGTAATCGCTTCCACTGGTAGCCCAGTACAATTAATCCATAAAGACGATGTAAAACACGCGCTTAAAAAGCGCCGAAATCGCCCAATGTTTATGGTTGATATCGCCGTACCTCGTGATATTGATGCCCAAGTTAACGAGTTTGAAGATGTTTACTTGTACAGTGTGGATGACTTACAAGAAATCATTTCAGAAAACAAACGTTCACGCCAAGATGCCGCCGACGAAGCGGAAGAAATCATTCAGATGCAAGCCGAACGTTTTATTTGTCAATATCAAGCCATTCAGTGCGTTAATCCATTAATTCGTAGTTACCGACATCAGGCCGAAAAAATAAAACAGCAAGTGTTGCAACAAGCATTGCATCAACTTGAACTAGGTCAAGATCCTACAAGCGTTATTAACCGCTTAGCGCATCAACTCACCAACAAGCTTATTCACACTCCTAGCCATCAGCTACATGAAGCCGGATTGGCGGGCAATCAAGATTTAATCAATATGGCTGAAACCCTATTATTAGATCCGAATAATCACCCAACAGAATCGAGAAAACCTGAGTGAAATCGTCTATACGTCATAAACTACAAGCCCTTGTCGAACGACTAGAAGAAGTCGGTGCTTTGCTATCCGAGCCCAGTATTGTCAACGACCAAAACCAATTCCGTAACTTGTCAAAAGAGCACGCACAACTCACGCCCGTGGTCGAAACCTATCAAAAGTTTCTCGCCGCTGAAGCCGACTTGGATGAAGCGAAAGAAATGATTGCTTCGGGTGATCGTGAACTCAAGGAAATGGCGCAAGAAGAATACCCGAGTTTAGAAAAAACCATTGACCAACTCGAACTCGATCTAAACAAGATGTTATTACCGCGTGACCCCAATGACGATGCCAATATCTTCCTCGAAATTCGTGCCGGCACGGGTGGGGATGAAGCGGCGATTTTTGCAGGTGATCTGTTTAAAATGTACAGCCGATATGCCGAAAGCATGCGTTGGCAAACTGAAATCATTAACCAAAGTGAAGGTGAGCACGGAGGATTCAAAGAAATCATCGTGCGCATTATTGGGGATGGCGCCTACTCAAAACTTAAGTTTGAGTCCGGCGCCCACCGCGTACAACGTGTACCCGCGACCGAAACTCAAGGCCGTGTGCACACCTCCGCCGCGACGGTTGCGGTTATGCCTGAAGTACCAGATGTGGAGCAGATAGAACTAAACCCGGCTGACCTTAAGGTCGATACCTTCCGCGCGTCGGGGGCCGGTGGTCAGCACGTTAACAAAACCGATTCAGCGATTCGAATTACCCATATTCCGACCGGTACCATCGTTGAGTGTCAGGATGAACGTTCACAACATAAAAACCGCGCCCGTGCGATGTCGCTATTAGCGGCTAGAATCATGGATGCCAAACGTCAAGTTCACGATCAAAAAATTGCTCAAGAACGCAAGAATCTGGTCGGTTCTGGTGATCGTTCAGAACGCATTCGCACCTACAACTATCCTCAAGGTCGCGTGACCGATCACCGCATTAACTTAACCCTCTACAAGCTAGATGAAGTCATGAATGGTGGCTTAGCGAGCGTGATTGACCCATTAACGCAAGAACATCAAGCAGAACAGCTAGCGGCATTAAGCGGCGCGGAATAAGCTATGCACCAGGCCTGGTCGTATCAAAGCGCCATTCAACACGCTCAGTCGCAACTCAATCAGGTGTCGGCGAAACTTGAAGCTGAGATATTACTCTGCCACCTGCTCAAAATATCACGCGTTCAACTCTATACCTGGCCAGAGCGCGAACTCACTGAACAACAAGCCAAGGACTTTTTTGAGCTGATTAATCAACGTCAACAAGGCCAGCCAGTTGCTTACCTAACTGGCCAGCGGGAGTTTTGGGGTTTAACTCTGGAGGTCAATCCGTACACCCTAATTCCACGCGCCGACACGGAAACTCTGGTCGAATCGGCCTTGCAGAAAGCGAGCACTTACCCAAAACCGAAAATATTGGACTTAGGCACAGGTTCTGGCGCGATTGCATTAGCCTTGGCGAGCGAATTAAACCAAGCAGAGATCCACGCGGTCGATAAATCACACGGCGCGCTTAATACCGCCCACCACAATGCCAAAATGCTGAATTTATCAGTTCAATTTCATCAAGGTAATTGGTTTGAACCGGTTCGAGATCAATTGTTCGACCTGATCCTGTCAAACCCGCCTTATATTGAATCGGCTGACCCGCATTTAAGCCAGGGCGATTTACGCTTTGAACCCAGCCAAGCCCTAGCATCTGGCACAGATGGCCTGGATGACTTGCGTGTGATCATTACGCAAGCCACAGCCCATTTAAACCCACAGGGTTGGCTTATGGTTGAACACGGTTATAATCAAGCACACGCGGTGGCGGATTTATTTCAAAAATCCGCTTATCAAGCAATTGAATTACGAACCGATCTAGCCGGTCAACCCAGAGTCACTATTGGACAAAAACCATGATTACAGAGCTCACCGATAATGAACTGATGCGTTATTCTCGCCAAATTCTGTTGCCCGAAATCGATTACAGCGGTCAGCTAAAACTCGCACAATCTCATGCATTGATTATTGGTTTGGGGGGATTGGGTTCACCCGTAGCGATGTATTTGGCGGCCGCGGGTGTGGGTGAACTAACCCTGGTGGATTTTGATGAGGTCGACGACTCCAATCTTCAGCGCCAAGTGATTCATAATGAAAGCCGTGTGGGATTAAATAAAGCTGAATCCGCCGCGCAAAGCTTGCGTGAGCTAAATCACCGCACCCAATTAAATGTAATTACACAACAACTAGATGCTACTGAACTTGCTCAAAAGATTGATCAAGTTGATATTGTATTGGATTGCTCTGATAATTTTGATACTCGTTTTGCACTCAACCAGGCCTGCTTTAAAGCAAAAAAACCACTGGTTTCTGGTGCAGCGATTCGCTGGGAAGGTCAACTGACCACTTACGATTTTCGTAATAGTCAGTCGCCCTGCTATGAATGCCTTTATAAACCTGGCACACATACTGACCAAACCTGCAGCCAAAATGGAGTGGTGGCACCTTTAGTTGGGATGGTCGGTTCAATGCAAGCAATGGAGGCGATTAAAGCCTTGGTGGGTTTGCCAATTTTAATGGGGCAGCTCATGTTAATTGATGGGTTTACTATGACGATTCGTCGGTTTAACTTAAACAAAGACCCAGGATGTCAGCACTGTGGCGACTAATTTTGGTTTAACTTTATCTGGGTTGGCGCTCATTTTAGGCGGCCTGATCAGTCCTTGTTCGCAAGCTCAATCCAACTTTAATTACTCTCAGTTTCAAGCTCAATTTGGTTTTACCAGTTTTGATGAGCCTTTTGTCATTGAGCACGACACCCTAGTGGATGAATATTCGACTTTGCAAATTTGGGGACTAGGCGTCAGTTACCAAACCCGACCCGGCTTGATTGTCACTTTCAACACCACACAAGGCCAAAGTGCGACTGACTTTACTAAACTCAGCAGCCAAACCTATGCTGGCAAACTCGGTTATGCGATAGGGGTCAGGCAAAACTGGGATATTTATGCGCACCTAGGTCAATACTTAAGCCGCGCCCAAGCCTGTAACCAGGTTGATTGTAATCGTGTCGAACAAACCAAGCTAGGTTATGATTTCGGGTTTCGTGCTGGCGCAAAAAACTGGTTTGAATGGGGAATGAATTTAAATACCGTTGGATTTTTAGAGGCCGAGGAAACCTCGACATTAGGCTTGTATACCGCCTTTTGGATTGATCGCTATTCCAGCCTCACAACCAGCGCAATCCGTAATGCCGACGCCCATGCTGTTACGCTCGGTTACCGCTTCAGTTTTTAGTTGTGACCTAAAACGAACGAGCACCAGGCCTGGTGCCCGTATTTAAATCAAGTTAAATCACTTTAGAAAAGCGGTTTTGAGTGCCAGGTTTTAAATAGGCATCAAAAGCCATGCAGATATTACGAATCAATAAACGTCCCTTCGCGGTAATATAAATATCTTCTGCATCCAGCGTTAATAAGCCGTCATCTGCAAAGCCTTGTAGTGACTTCAATTCTTCCGAAAAGTATTCATCAAACCGAACGCCCCACTGCTGATTAATCTTTGCAAAATTCAAGTGGAAATGACTGATTAAACGGGTAATGACATCACGACGCAATTCATCGTCTTCGGTCAAATGCACCCCGCGAAACACCGCCAATTGTCCAGCGTCAATGCGGGTGTAATAGTCATCCAAACTGCGCATATTCTGTGCGTAGGTGTTATCAATCAAACTAATTGAAGTCGCCCCCATGCCAACTAAATCACAATCAGCATGCGTTGAATAACCTTGGAAGTTTCGATATAGGGTTTCATTTCGCTGAGCAATCGCCAATTCGTCATCCGGTTTAGCAAAATGATCCATGCCAATATACACATAACCCGCGGCTAACAGACGTTCGGTGGTGGCCTGCAAAATCGCGAGTTTTTGATCAGGCGATGGCATGTCTTCTTCTTTCATGCGTTTTTGAGTTGGAAACATAGTAGGCATATGCGCATAGTTAAAAATTGAGAAACGATCTGGCTCAACGTCTAATAACTTATCTAGTGTCTCTAAAAAACTGGTTTGAGTTTGAAATGGCAAACCGTAAATCAAATCCACGTTAACCGATAAGAACCCTTCCGCCCGTGCGGCATTCAGCACCGTAAAAGTTTCTTCTTCTGACTGAATACGATTGACGGCCTTTTGTACTTTAGGGTCAAAATCCTGCACGCCTAAACTCATGCGATTAAATCCCAACTCACGCAATAATTTAACGGTTTCAGCGGTGGCTTCACGCGGGTCGATTTCAATCGAATATTCACCGCTGTCATCGTCATACAAATTAAAACATTCGCGGGTTTTCGCCATTAACTGACGCATTTCATCGTGATCGATAAAGGTGGGTGTGCCGCCGCCCCAGTGTAATTGTTCAACCTTGCGATTTGGGTCAAACAGCTTGGCTTGCATTTCAATTTCTTTAAATAGGCGCTCTAAATAAGGCGTGGTTTTTGAACGGTCACGTGTCCAGACTTTGTTACACGCGCAATAAAAGCAAATCGTGTCACAAAATGGAATATGAAAATATAAAGATAAACCACGTCCAGACTCATTACTACGATGGGCGGCTTTTTCGTAATCAACAATGCCAAAGTTTTCTTCAAACTGTACCGCCGTTGGATAGGAGGTGTAACGAGGCCCGCTTTGGTTATAACGTTTAATTAACGCTGTATCAAATTGAATACCCTGTTCCATCATTGCGTCCTCTTGTTTTTTGCCGCCATTCTATCTCAACCA
>NZ_DATCSL010000039.1:0-48932 GCF_036568485.1 Thiomicrospira sp. | reverse complement strand
TTTTAGTCCCGCATCCGATTCTTTAAGAATGGCGATGATTTGGGTTTCGGTAAATCGTGATTTCTTCATATCGGTCTCCTGCGTTAATGATCGCAGAAAACTCTATTTATCGTTGTCTCATTTTAGGGGAAGTGGACAGATTGTTCATGCCTAAAAAGCTGGTTTCTTCTTTGTCCTGTTAACCAGTTGCTTGCATAAATTCCTTTAAAACGGTTTACCTTGTTCAGTTGGTGATAAATGGTTTCAATATTGCGCGTTAATGATTTTCTTAGCTTTCTCAGCCACCAAATTGGATCACAAAAACGTTTTACAAGACCGCGTGATGCCTTGTTAACGTTAACGGATATTCCGTAACTTTTAGCATAGTGGCTCAGGTAGGCTATTTTTTCGTTAACGTTAATGTTGTTGTTAGCATGTACATAACGACTGCAAACATCTGATCGGTCGTTTGCATATATTCTTAAAGAGTCCTCATCATGATTCAGCTTTAATAATGATGGCTTAATATTAATTTTTTGACTGACATCATCAACAAAGCATCTTAGGAATAAGTTTGCGTCTCCACGGGATGGCTTTTGCAGATACTTTTTAAGTAGCTCTTTTTGGATCTCGACAGGAAAGTGAGAAATTTTCTTTTGTACAAAATCGCGATCATCAAAAAAAACGTCATTGAGGTTTAGTTGAAAGGACATTTCAATTATCCTCCGTGTTTATGAGGGTGTCATTTAGGGTGTAACGCTCCCATCTAACGCCATAAACGTAAAATGTATGAAACTTGAGTGAACCTTGGCTTAGTAGTCGATTAACTATGGGTTTAATACCAATTACAGGGCAATTGCTAATGCCATTAAACTTACCAAAAGCTGGGCCGGGTTGTGAACATTGGTCAATTGCATTTCCTTGTCGCAACCAGTGGATCATTTGCTGCTTTCTCTCTTTAAAGGATGACATTTTGACCCCCTTCAATTTGAGAAGATGACATCTTACGAAAGCTCTCAAGCCACATATCGAGATCATCTTTTAAATAGCGAATTGAGCGACCTATCTTTATAAAAGGCGGAGCCGGAGTGCGGCCAACTCGGTTACCCTCCATTCGTGATTGACGTAAAAAGGAACGGCTCATGCCGATATATTGAGATGCTTCGACTTCCGTTAAAGCGCGAGATTTGTTTTCATTTAGCATTGTTGTTTACTCCTGTTTAGTGATTTGGCAGGAGTAAAGTTAGCCTCACGTTATATCACGTGAGAAAATCCGGGAGATTAGTTTTCAATGATTTTAAAAAGTTCAGGTTGCTGTTAATGATTAGTTGTTTTTCTGATCTCAGAAATCAGGTTTCCAACCCTTTTTCTACTTGCTTGTTGTGTTGGAGCATTAAGGTTGCTTGGTTCGTTAGTATATAAAAGATGATCATTTCCAATAACTTCGATGATAACGCCTTCTTTGTCAAAGGTAGCGTCTTGATCATCTGCATTAGCGTCTAACCTAAAAATATGCCAAACCTCTTTGATTGTGGCTTTAGGTTTTTTCTGAAGGACTTTTTTAACGAGTTCGCGGAGTTTATTCTGATCGGTAAATTGGATTTGAGGAATTAGTTTTTCAACGTCATCAATATCGAACCTAAGAGATGAGCCTAAAAGTTTTAAGGGCGTAATTGTTACATCGTTCATTCTAGATACTAAGCTTTTAAAAGCCTTTAGTTCAGGAATGTCGTTCATCTTATCGACCATGAGGCTCTTCTGGTTGTTGAAAACGTTCCCCACTGCTTTAATATCAGCTCGATTGCATGTATCCGTTCTGTCGTAATACCCTTCAAAAAAATCGTTGGGATAGGGCAAGCCTGCAATAGGGCCAAATCGAAAAGAGGTCATGGCTTTTAAGTTCACAGGTTTAAAATGGGTGATCCATGCTTTTTCATTTTCAAATACTTTTACGGCATCTTCTTTTGAGATTTTGACAACGCCGTTGTAATTAAAGGTGCCAATCGTCCTTTTTTCACAATAAAGGACTGCGGATTTCACCTCTAGTTTTGCATAAGCTGAGATTGCGCCAGTATCTATCAAGTGGATAATGTCATATTCAGAAAAAGCCGATACGTTTGGGGCTTCGTTGAGTCTATAAAATTTTCGATTCATCTGTCTATCCAATTAAGTTTACGGCGGCGGCTTTATGTTCTGGTGCTAAATGAGCATAGCGTAAGGTCATTTTTAGATCCGAATGCCCAAGTAGTTCGCGTACTGTATTGAGATCAACTCCAGCCATCACTAACTTACTCGCAAAATGATGTCGTAGATCATGAAATCGAAACGCTTCGATTTCGGCATCTTTGAGCACGGCCCCGAACCCTTTTTTAATATCGGTAAACGGTATTCCGGGTTTTGACTCAAAAACGTATTTTGTAGAGTTTGATTGTTCTTTCCAATTTTGGAGGGTTGATAAGGCTTCTTTGTTAAGCGGAATATGTCTAAGGCTTTTTGATTTACTATTTTCACTGGTAATCGTGATGACTTTATTAATGAGATCTACTTGTTGCCATTGGATTGATAAAATTTCACCTCGGCGCATCCCTGTATTCATGGCCAATAGTACCATCGGCTCAAGATGATCCGCAAAGGTCAGCTTTGTGAGGCTTGGCATCAATTCATAGCTTCTTGCTTTTCTGAACTCATTGGCACTTTCACGTCCAAGTTTTATTTCTTGATCTCGGTCCCTCAGAGTTTTTCTTAAACGGCCTTCTTCTTGAGTGGAGAGGTAACGTACAACCGAATTGTCTTTCTTAATAGGTTTAACTTTATTGAGTTCGTGCTTCTCAATCACACCCCAATCGACTGCGCGGGACAAAGCACCTTTCAAGGTGTTGACGTAATAATTAATGGTAGCCGGGGCTAAACCATCTTTGGCTTTACGATTGCGCCATTTTTCGATTTGAAAAGGGGTGAGCTTATCAATATCTTGATCTAAAAACTCTCGAAAATAGGAGATCAGTTCACGGTGAATCTTTTTGGCAGTCTTCGGGTTTCGGGCTTCAAGAAAGGGCAGGTAGTTTTCAGATAGGTAGCGATCCATTCTTAAATGGTAACGGCGCTTGGTTTCAGCTTTAGCGCCTTTCTTTTCGTTTTGTACGTCAACACCTTTTGCCACATCGGCCGCCTTGAGCTTGGCAAGATCTCTGGCTTGGATGGGGGTAAGTTCGCCTGCACTACCGAGTTTGTAATTGGCCTGCTGTCCGTGCAATCGGTAATACAGGTAATAGGTGATTCGACCTGTCTTAGAGATACGCGCATGAAAGCCGGGGATTTCGGTGTCATTGATTCGCTCAAGACCCGGTGATAGGGCTTTGATAGAGGAGATGGTGATTTTCTGCTTGATGGCCATGGCAAGATCCAATTCATTGTGTATATGTAGCACATATGTAGCAGAATCATTATACTTTAGGGAATTTGAGTGAACAATGATGAATTTTAAATTGAGTTTAACTGTATGAAAATAAAGGTTTATTTGTTTATATTTGTTTTTCGTTGTTTATGGTGGTTTTGGCCAAAAACCTACTCATAATCGTTAGGTCCCCGGTTCAAGTCCGGGGGGGCCCACCATTTTGTTCGAATACTCCATTGATCTAGATGTAGAATAAAGCTATTTAAATATGGAGTTGTGTTTGTGCGCTCAAATAATTGGTTAGCTTTATCTGCATTAATTATGATGTTGTCGGTCGCTTTGGGAGCGCTGGGCGCACATGGCTTGGAGTCATTTGTGAGTGATAAACAAATGCAAACCTGGCAGACGGCCGTGCTTTATCATTTGGTGCATGGTTTGGCATTGTTGGGTTTGAGTCTAGTCGTTTTGGCTAAACCGGCTTTTGCGTTTCGTGGGATTAAAACCGGCTTATTGCTGGGCCTGATTTTGTTTTCAGGTAGTTTGTATATTTGGGTGCTAATGGGGTGGTCGTGGTTGGTATTTTTGACCCCGATTGGTGGGGTTATTTGGCTGATTGTTTGGTTGAGTTTGGCCTACCAGGCCTGGTGCTTGACTCGACAGCAGAAACAGAACTAGAGGGAAGTTATGATGCATGCAAAATCAAAGCTAGAGCAAATCGTCGCTATGCAAATTTTGCTGAATGAACGTACGGTTCCTAATTGGATGGCGCACGATTTAGATTGGGACAGTGCGATTTTGGTGGAAACCGCCGAAGCGATAGATTCCACGGATTGGAAGTGGTGGAAACACGGCGAAACGGATATGGCCAATTTAAGGGTAGAAGCGGTAGACTTGTTACATTTTTTGATCTCTAAAGCTTTAAAGCAATATCGAGATACCGATTTTGTGGTGAAAACCATGTTAGAACTGGTTGAGCATAAGGGGCCGAATTCTTTGTCTTATGTAGATTGGCTTAAACAAGTGGCGCTTTATACGCTTGAAAATAAAGTGATCAAAGCTTTGCAGGCCTTGTTTGGTTTGTTTGCTCGATTAGATATGGACTTAACCGCGGTTCACCAAGCCTACATGACTAAAAACTTATTAAACCATTATCGCCAAGAACGTGGCTATCAGTCAGCGGATGGTGGTTATTTAAAGGTGATAGATGGTGAAGAAGACAATGTCGTGTTTGCACGTTTGGTTGCCAGTTTGGGTGAAGAAGTGCTGGACATTGAATTGTTGCGAGCCACATTATTTAAAGCTATGGACCAAATTGTATCTAAGGCTCGGTAGCGAAATTACTCGCTAGCGACCGGACAGCTTGGCACTATGATGTCTTTTTCCAGTTAATATAGATAGTCAAATAATCATGTCAGAACAAAATGCTAGCCGCTTAGCCGGCTTTAGTTTCTTAGGTTTAATAACGTTACTTTTGGCTTATCAGCTCATTGGTGAGATTATTGTGCGAGCTTTTAATTTGCCGATTCCTGGGCCGGTAATTGGTATGTTTTTGTTGTTTATCAGTTTGTTGTTTCACTCGGGCTGGGCTAAGCGTTGGATTGAGCCGTCACAACACTTTCTGCGTTATTTATCGCTGTTTTTTGTGCCCGCCGGGGTAGGGGTGATGTTGCACTTAAGTCGGGTTGGTGAACAGTGGTTGGCGATTGCGCTGGCTTTAGTGGTGAGCACGATTGTGAGCTTGGTTGTGACGGCCGGTGTAATGTTGTTGATTATGCGTTTGAATACACGCATCGGCGGGGTGAAGAAGCATGACTAAGGTTGAAGATATTTGGGTGTATTTGGCGGCCAGCCCATTATTCGGTTTGGTGCTAACTTTGGTGTTTTTTCAAATTGCACAGGCGATTTACCGCCGATTTAATCATCATCCATTATTAAACCCGGTTGCCTTAAGTGTGCTCGGCATTATAGGTGTGTTGGCGTTATTTGATATAAATTACGAAACCTATTTTGAGGGTGCGCAGTTTATTCACTTCCTCTTAGGCCCGGCGACAGTGGCGCTGGCGATTCCGCTATATCAGTATCGCCAAACGCTTAAAAACTTGTGGCTGCCGATTGTGATGGCGGTATCATTTGGCTTAGTGGCCGCTGGGTTAACGGCCTTTTGGATTGCACAGAGTTTGGGCGCCAGTATTGAAACCATGTTGTCGTTGGTACCGAAATCGGTCACGGCACCTGTGGCGATGGGAATTGCGGAGAAAAATGGTGGAGTGGCAACTTTGACGGCAGCCTTTGTCGTGATTACCGGCATTCTCGGAGCTATGATGGCAAACTGGGTGTTTAATTTGATGCGTCTTAAGGATGATCGAGTTAAAGGTATCGCAATCGGCGTGAGTGCTCATGGATTGGGCACGGCTAAGGCCTTTCAGTTGAGTGATCAGATGGGGGCTTTTTCGGGTTTGGCGATGGCGCTGTCGGCTTTTATCGCGGCTTTAATTTTGCCCTGGATGATGGGCGCGCTTTAAGAGTAAACAGACAAGGTTGAAAACAGAAATAGACCACCAGGCCTGGTGGTTATGGAAAGCACCAGGCCTGGTTAAGTCAAAATGGACGGCTTATTTCGCAATTAAGCTACGTAGCATCCAAGCATTCTTTTCATGAATCTGCATACGTTGAGTTAATAGATCCACGGTTGGTTCATCGTTTGCATCATCGGCAATTTTAATAATTTCTCTTGCGGTTTTAGTCACGGCTTCTTGGCCTAGCACAAGGTTTTTAATCATTTCCTCAGCATTAGGGTGACTGGTTTCTTCTTTAATTTGACTGATTTTTTGAAAATCTTGAAATGAACCTGGCGCAAACTCACCTAATGAACGAATACGTTCGGCGATTTCATCCACCGCAGTAAATAACTCAGTGTACTGCTCTTCGAACATGGTATGTAACGCTTGGAACATCGGGCCGGTTACGTTCCAATGGTAATTATGGGTTTTCAAAAACAATAGGTAAGAGTCAGCCAATAAACGTGAAAGCCCTTCTGCAATTGCTTTACGATTTGGTTCGTTAATACCAATATTAATATCCATGCTGTTTCTCCTTGGTTTTTAAAATAGGTTAACTTCCTTAGTGGAAGTGGTACCTTGGCTAAATTTCTATTAAACAATAGCATAGAATTTAATAGGTTTTATTTAAAAATTTTAAACAAGGTGTTTGCTTTTAACTATGGGATTAAATCGAGATTTAGGCTGAACTACCAGCCGCCGAAAGCATTTTTTGTCCAGTCAGGCTGGGGTTGGCTACTAAGAAAGCTGAGTACATCAAATCGCATAGTTAAGGATTGAAACTTGGGATGTTTGAGTAGAAAGTTTTGTGCGCAGTGATAGAGTCTCTGCTGTTTTTGCGCACTGACAAATTCAGTTGGATGGCCAAATCTTGGGTTCTGGCGGTATTTGACTTCAATAAAGACTAAACATGCCTGATCCAAACCAACCAAGTCGAGCTCGCCACCTTTGCAATAAAAGTTACGCGCGATGATTTTGATTCCTTGTTTTTGTAAAAACGTCTCGGCGCGTTGTTCATATTCTTGTCCGAGTTGCTTACTCATATTTAAAAAGTAAAGCTTGGACGTTCAGGCAGTTCGTCAAAACGCGGTTGGGTTATTTCGTTTAGAAGGTCCTGGCGAATTTTATCCATTTCATCTGGACTTAAGTTGTTTTCGTAGTCGCTTTCAAGTTGACCAAAATAAGGTGGAGTAAATTTTTCGGGATAAAGTGGCACCAGTTGTCCATTGTTTAAAAAACGACTCCAGGTCAGCTTGGTAAAAACTTTGTTGGTGGCGGTGATGCTGTGTTGCCCCATGGCGCCGTGAACCATTAAACCGGGTGCAAGCAAGTCTTTATGTGTCGCAACTAAAAAGCTATCCCAGCCAAAAGCTTCCAATCCATTTTCAAGGGGTGAGGGGTCTAGAGCGGCCGGAAAACTAGGGAAACGAATGTTCTTTAAATCCCGATTAGGTTTGGCATGACTCAGCTGGTCAGGTGTGAGCATTGACGTGCCATAAATCGGAAGGTCGAGTAGGTAATAATCGAGTTGTGGGCGTAATATGGCGATTTGTTTTTCATCTCCCATCAAAATCATGGCTTCCAAGTCTTTGCGTGTACGAGGGAAAAACTCAATGGGTTGGTTGATGGTGCGGCTTAAATGACCGGCGCGCGATTGGCTGGCATCGGAATTTAAAACCTTGCTCATCTCGGCTCGTAGGTTTGGGTTTTGCTGTGGGTAACTCTGCACCGTGAGTGGAAATTCATGGCTTGCCGACCAGCTCGATTGCAATTGGTGGCTCATTTTTGTGTCGGTATCGTTATCGCTCGTAAGTAACGCAATGTGGCGATAACGCTCCAGTTCAAGGTGGTAAATGAGCTGCTGAGTTTCATATTGGTTACGATAACTGAATTGCACAAAAGGCGCGGTTTGATCTATGTCGTTTAAAGCAATCAAATCGGTGGCGTCATTGTCAGCTAAAGTCTGAATGGCCTCGGGTGTGAGGGGGCCAATAATAATATCGGCTCCCGCTTGTTTCGCGCTGGTGTATTGTTTGACAATGTCGGCTGGATCTTTGGTATTAAAAAATATCAGCTTATCGGTTTGGTCCGACTGCCAATACGCCTTTAATATCCCAGCTCGAATTTGTTCACTCACGGCGCTTAGACGTTCGTTAAAAGGAAGCATGACGCCAATAGTGCGCGGCGTATTTCTAAGTTCTTCAAAGTGGGTTAATAACTCAGGGATTAAGTGTTGACTAAAGGATATTTCAGGCATGACTTTTTGTAAGTCTTCCATTGAACGTTTGAAGTTTAAGCCTTGTTGTTGACGGCTGCTAAGCAGCCAGCCCCAAGCGCTCACGGCCGGTGCGCCGTTTTCGATCAAGAGTTGCTGGGTTTCAAGATCAACCGCTTGTAAGGTAATCCAGGCGTCCTGCTCAATGAGAGCCCGCTGTTCGTCAGAGCTCTGCTCCCACAGAGCTTCTGTGTATTGAATATAGCTAACCCATTCTGCTTTGCTTGCCGTTTCTAACCGAGCTTGTTGCAGTCGTTCAAGGCGAGAATCAAGTTTTAAAGTGGGCGCCTCAAATGGCACGACACCTCGATCAGGTATGGGTTTTTGTGGGGTGCTGCAACTGATGAGACCTAAGACTAGACTGATGAGCAGAATGTTTTTTAACAGATTGTTTATTAACATGGCGGGCGCTTATCTTTGTTTAATTTCGTCAGCAACGTCAATCTGGTTACAATAGCCAGCGCTGCACAAAAATGAGAATGAAAGTGAGTTAATTATATATGCAAACTATTGAAAAAGGGACGCTTTACATCGTCGCCACTCCAATTGGAAATTTGAGCGATATTTCGCAACGTGCGATTGACGTTTTGGGTCAGGTTGATTGGGTGGCAGCCGAAGATACACGTCATTCCCAAAAGCTGTTACAGCATTTGGGTGTGCAGACCAAGTTGATTAGTTTGCATGATCATAATGAAAAAATGCGCTCAGAGGATTTATTACTGCGCTTACAAGCGGGTGAATCCGGCGCATTAATTTCTGATGCGGGTACGCCTTTAATTAGCGATCCGGGGTATCACTTGGTAAAACTATTGCGTGAGCATGACTTAATGGTGCGTCCGATACCTGGAGCCTCTGCCATGATTAGTGCATTAAGTGTGGCGGGCTTGCCGACAGATCGCTTTAGTTTTGAAGGTTTTTTGCCAGCTAAATCACAAAAACGTTTAAACCAATTGCAGGCTTTGGCACTGGAAACCCGCACGATGGTGTTCTATGAGTCCCCGCATCGCATACTTGAAAGTTTAGCCGCCTTGGCTGAGGTCTTGGGTTCGGATCGAGCGATGATGGCCGGGCGCGAAATGACCAAACAGTTTGAGGAGTTTGTATCTGGTCGTATTTCAGAGGTATTGGACTATTTCTGTCATCATCCCGATAAAGTTCGTGGAGAGTTTGTTCTAGTGGTTTCCGGTGCGCCGGAGCAGCAAGCCGCTGAAGCGAGTGAATGGGATGGTTTGATTGGCATTTTACTGGCGCAGTCTTTGCCGGTTAAGCAAATAGCTGAGATTGTCGCGGAGTATTATCAGGTCAAAAAAAATGCCGTTTATCCTAGGGTGCAAGCCATGAAGGAGGCGAACCTTTAAGTTATTCAAAGTCTATTATAGCTGGCGGCAAGCTCGATTAATCGCTAGACAAGAGAGGGCAATTACTATATTGTTTGCGCCCGAGTGGGTTGGGCAATCGCGGAATGTTTCGGCATTCGGAGGAAAGTCCGGGCACCATAGAGCAGGATGCCAGTTAACGGCTGGGCGGTGTGAGCCGACGGAAAGTGCAACAGAGAATAGACCGCCGATGGCGCTTCGGCGCACAGGTAAGGCTGAAACGGCGAGGTAAGAGCTCACCGCGCAACTGGTAACAGTTTGTGGCTAGGTAAACCCCATCCGGTGCAAGACCAAATAGGAAAACACGCTTTCGGGCAGAGTGTGGCTCGCACTTGTTTTCGGGTAGGTTGCTTGAGGAATACAGTGATGTATCTCCCAGATGAATGATTGCTAGCTTCTACGTTATGCGTAGTAGAAACAGAACCCGGCTTACAGACCCACTTAGTTTAATTTCTATAAAACCACATCATGTTGTGGTTTTTTTTTTACTTTCACTATATGTGGTGGAGTGAAAATTGCAGTGATAGGTCAAAACAATCTCAATTTATATTAATACGTTACTATCCATTGTTAATATTTATACTTAACATTCCTTTCTATCTTTTTGAAAATAATCAAAATTCTATTTTGTATTGGGCTGCGGCTTGATATGAGGTGTCTCGCCTAAGTTATTGTCCTGCAATGATATTTTTCTAATTTTGTGGTGGCAAACTGCTTGACAGTGGTTTGTAACAGCAATATAGTGGTGACATGTGGGGAATGGTGGAATTAAGTGGAGATCAACGGTGTTATTTTTTCGCGGCATTAACGCAGTAAATTTAGACGACAAGGGGCGCTTCTCGATTCCTAAGCGTTACCGTGAGTCTATTTCTGATGCCAGCGATAATCACTTAATTGCCACCATTGATTTACACAGCCCTTGTTTGTTGATTTATACCCAAGATGAATGGGAAGTGATTGAACGTAAATTAATGGCGATGCCTAACGTTGATCCGCAGGCTCGTTTAGTGCAGCGTTTGTTGCTAGGTCATGCCACTGAAGTGGAAATGGATTCGCAAGGCCGAATTTTACTGCCGGGTTTGCTACGTGATCACGCCGGGCTGCAAAAACAAGCGATTTTATTGGGGCAGGGTAATAAGTTCGAACTTTGGGGTCAGGAAGCTTGGGACGCAGATCGTCCGGAGATGCTGGAACAGGTTCAAACCTTGGATGTTACCGGCTCATTATCGACCTTAAGTTTATGATGATGGAAAACCAAGTATCCGCACATTACTCGGTTTTATTAGCAGAGTCGATCGCCGGTTTAAATATTCAGCCAAATGGCACTTATATAGATGGCACGTTTGGACGCGGTGGACATAGCCGAGAAATTTTAAAGCAGTTGGGTGAAAAAGGTCGTTTGATTGCGATCGACCAAGACCCAGATGCGGTTAGCTTTGCAAAGCAAGCTATTAAAGACGAGCGTTTTGAGATTGTACATGCGAGTTTTGCCAATTTAGAACAGATTTGTGAAGCGCGTGGCTTGACCGGAAAGATAGATGGTCTGTTGTTAGATTTAGGCGTGTCATCTCCTCAATTGGACGAAGCCGAGCGCGGGTTTAGTTTTATGCGTGAAGGGCCATTGGATATGCGAATGAATCCAGAACAAGGTCAAAGTGCCAAAGAGTGGTTGCAAGAAGTCGAACCTGCTGAATTGGCCGCCGTGTTAAAAAATTACGGTGAAGAACGCTTTGCTTTTAAGATTGCACGCGCTTTAAGTCACGATGCTCGCCAAGGTTTAATTAATACCACGCGAGATTTGGCTGAAATGATTGGACGAGTCGCGCCGAATAAAGAAAAACATAAACATCCAGCGACCCGAAGTTTTCAGGCTATTCGGATTCATATTAACCGAGAGCTGGAAGTTTTAAAGACGGTGCTGGAAGCCAGTTTGATAGTGTTAGCACCACAAGGTCGTTTGAGTGTGATTAGTTTCCACTCATTGGAAGATCGAATAGTGAAACACTTTATGCGCGATCAGTCGCGCGTAAAAGATCTGTTTCCAGGCTTGCCAGTGTTGGTGGCCGGGAGCGAACCCGTTTTAAAGGTAGTGGCCAAACCTGTCTTTCCGAGTGATCGGGAATGTGCAGAAAACCCACGATCACGCAGTGCGGTGCTCCGTGTTGCAGAACATTTATAAATTAAAAAACTTAAACTAATAACTTAATATTTTTTGTCTTGCTGACTAGAGGAACGAGCCATGAGTACCATGAAATTTGATCTTAAAGAAGCGAAAGTATCTCGCCAACCTGGAATGCCAGTGATCAAGGTCATTGGTTTGGGGGGCGGCGGCAGTAATGCCGTCGATTTTATGGTGCGCTCGAAGGTTGAGGGCGTAGATTTTATTTGTGCGAATACCGATGCACAAGCCTTAGCGCATTCGAACGTGCCGGTCAGAATCCAAATTGGTCGTAACGGATTAGGCGCAGGGGCTAACCCAGATCGTGGACGCGAAGCAGCAGAAGAAGACATTGAGGAAATCAAAGATCATATTCGCGATGCGGATATGTTGTTTATTACTGCTGGCATGGGTGGTGGTACAGGTACCGGTGCGGCGCCAGTTGTGGCAAAAGTTGCACGTGAAATGGGCATTCTTACAGTCGGTGTGGTCAGCAAGCCATTCAGTTTTGAACGCCGTACTGCAGCGGCTGAAGCCGGTATCGAAGAATTATCAAATCACGTTGATTCATTGATTACCGTGCCAAATGATAAATTGGTGGAAGTATTAGGCAAGGATTTTAAGTTTAGCCAAGCGTTTGATCATGCCAACGAAATTTTATATGGCGCGGTGCAAGGTATTTCAGAAATGGTGACACGACCAGGCCTGATTAACGTCGACTTCGAGGATTTACGTACCGTTATGTCCGAGCGAGGCCTTGGTATGATGGGCGTTGGTTCAGCGAGTGGTGAAGACCGTGCCCGCAAAGCAACCGAAAAAGCGATTGCCAATCCATTGTTGGACGATATCGCGGTATCAGGTGCGCGTGGTATTTTGGTCAACATTACTGGCGGCATGGACTTCAGTATTGGCGAATACAACGTTATTGGTGAAGTAGTGAACGGCTTTGCTGATAAAGATGCACGTGTCATCGTGGGTACTTCAATTGATGAATCGCTAGAAGACGAAATTCGTGTAACGGTGGTGGCGACGGGTTTGGTCGGTAGCCACTTGGCGAAAAAACCTGAAATGGTAAAACCAAACTTGCAAGCGGTGCAAGCCACACGTCAAGAAGCCGAACGCGAAGAAGTGACAGAGCAAGCAGTTGAAAAACCGGCCGCAATGCAGCCAGCTCCAGAGACTGAGGTTGTTCGTCCGAAAATGGTGGTGAATGCAGGTGTGCAGCATGTTGAGTCGAATAGCAATTATTTAGATATTCCGGCCTTTTTACGTCGTCAAGCAGACTAAAACAGGTGTTTAACCTATGGTTAGGCTAAGTATGCCTCGTTCCTTTAAGCCCGTCCAAATTGTTAAATCCAATTTGGTTGGGCTTTTTGCGTTTGTATTGTCGAGTTTGTTGGCGATTAGTTTGGTGTTGATTGTGCTGGTTCAGCATCAAGTTCGTCACATGGAAACCCGCTATTATGAACAGATGCAACTCAAGGCTGCTTTGGATGAGGAATGGGGGCGTTTGACATTAGAAAAATACCATTTGGGTTCATCGTCACGGGTTGAACGCAATGCCAGAGAAGTGTTAGGCATGACGTTAGCTCAACCTGAGCAAGTCATTGTTTTGCCGTCTTCGGAGCCCAAATAAATGTGGCCTTGGCATTTTCAACGACACCAGATTGTATTCGGTTTATTGGTTTTAGGTTTTTTGATTTTGGCCGGGCGCGCCTTTTATGTTCAGGTGATCTGGTCGGATTTTTTAGAAACCGAAGGTAATAAACGCCAAGTGCGTACTTTAGATGTGCCTGCGCCACGTGGACATATTTTAGATCGGCATGGTGCCGTGTTAGCACTCAGTACCCCTTTAGCCTCAATTTGGGTTGACCCCAAAGTCTTTAATCAATACCCGGAAGCGATCAGTAAGTTGGCTCGTGAATTGGGCTTATCTGAAATGGATTTACAGCAACGTATCAGCTCAAATGCCAGCCGTCGTTTTTTATTTATTAAACGTTCTATTCTGCCTGAAACAGCCAATCAAATTGAAAGCTTGGGGTTGCCTGGCGTATATGCGAAGGCTGAATATAAACGTTATTACCCCAGTGCAGATACCACGGCTCACTTAGTCGGTTATACCGATATTGACGATAAGGGGCAGGATGGCATTGAATATATCTACGATGGTTGGTTAACGGGTAAACCTGGACGTCAGCAGATCATTAAAGATTTAGAAGGGCGTGTAGTTGAGTTTGTAAAAAATATTGAAGTCGCCGAGCCGGGTAAGGATTTGACGCTGAGTATTGATAAAGATATTCAGTACTTTGCGCAGCGCGCCTTAAAAGAAGCGCGAGTCAAGCATCAGGCGGAAGCGGCCTCTATGGTGGTTTTGGATGCAAAAACCGGTGAAGTACTGGCGTTGGTAAACGAACCCGGTTTTAACCCAAATAATCGGGCGCAAATTAAAGGTGAGGCAATACGTAATCGTGCGATTGCCAGTTTGATTGAGCCTGGATCAACCATTAAACCTTTGGTGTTGGCTAAGGCATTAGAGCTTGGCTTGGTTAAACAGGATGAAGTTATTAATACTTCGCCAGGCTACATGAATGTGCAGGGTCATATGATTAGTGATGCGGTTAACTATGGCCGTTTAACCACGGGTCAAATCCTTCAGAAATCAAGCAATGTGGGTATTGCCAATATTGCGCGTCGCTTAGAGCCTGAACAACAGTGGGCGTTGTTTAGACAATTGGGTTTTGCTCAGGATTTAGGTTTGTTTTTGCCGGGTGAGTCGATGGGGTATTTGCGTCACCATACAGAGTGGATGCAGGTTGATCAGGTATCGAGTTCGTTTGGTTATGGCTTTAATATTAATCTAATGCAGTTGGCTCATGCTTATACGGTATTTGCTAACGAGGGGCGGTTATTACCCTTGTCGTTATTAAAGTTGGATCAGGTGCCTGATTCCAAACAGGTGGTCGGAGCGCAAGCAGCGAAACAGGTTTTAGCCATGTTAGAAACGGTGACACACAAAGGTGGTACCGGCACAGAGGCCCGTATCGAAGGTTATCGTGTGGCCGGTAAAACCGGCACGGTACATAAAACCAAAGCGGGGCAATATCAGCAAAACGAATATTCAGCCATGTTTGTGGGGTTGGTGCCAGCTTCCAGGCCAGATATGGTAGTGGCGGTTATGGTGGATAAACCCAGTCGCGGTGTATATGGAGGGGGGAGTGTGGCGGCACCTATATTTCAAGAAGTGATGCGCCATGCGTTGCGCTTGCGAAATGTTGATCCAGATGGCGCTTTGTAGATGAAAAGCCTAGCTCAGATTGCTCAATTTTTTGATATTGAATTGCCACCAGGCCTGGTGGCTGACTTTCTTTTACTCGGTTTATCGAATCACACGCATTTGCTTCAAAAACAATGGGGATTCGTGGCTTTAAGTGGCAGCCAAAAACATGGCGGCGACTATTGGTATCAGGCTAAAGAACAGGGTGCCACCTGTGTGTTAAGTGATCGAGCAATCACCCACTCTGAACTGCCTGTTTTAGTGGTTCCTAACTTGTCCAGTCGACTAGCAGAATTGGCGAATTGGTTTTATGACTATCCGAGTCATCATATTCAGGTAATCGGGGTAACCGGTACGAATGGCAAAACCTCGACTACGCACTACTTGGCGCAGTTATTAGTGAGTCAGTCAAAGCGTGTCGGCTTAATTGGCACATTAGGGAATGGCGAGTTTGGTCATTTAAGCGAAACGGCTAATACCACGCCAGATATCTTAGTTGTGCAGGGCTGGTTAGCCAGGTTTGTCAAAGATGGGCTTGATTATGCCGTGATGGAAGTGTCGTCACATGGTTTGGCCTTAGGCCGCATAACAGGTGTCGCGTTCGCCTGTGTCGCGCTCACCCAAGTGACAAGAGACCATTTAGATTTTCATTTAGATGTCGCCGACTATCAAAACACCAAAAAACGTTTGTTCCGTGAATATGTTACACAAAAGCGGGTTTTGAATCTGGATGATGAAATAGGACGCAGTTTACTGGCGGAGCCCAATAGTTTGTCTTATAGCCTGAAAAGTGCCAATGCTGATCTTGCCTGTGAATCACTCGAGTTGACGCCGCAGGGTCTGCAAGGTGGTTTGATTTACCAAAATCAAACCCTTCCGTGCAAGACCAGTTTGATGGGCGCGTTTAATGCTGAAAACCTAATGTGTGCAGTTGGTTGCTTAGTGGCACTGGGTTTTGAATTAAAAAATATTGTTATGGATTTGCCCAACTTGAAACCAGTTACGGGTAGAATGCAACCCATCCCTGTGCAACAAAAATCCATTACGGCGTTGGTTGATTATGCGCATACACCGGATGCCTTAGAACAAGTTTTACTGGGGGTTCGGGCGCATCTTAAAGCGGGTCAGTTATGGCTGGTTTTTGGCTGTGGCGGCAATCGGGATAAGGGCAAACGTCCGCTGATGGGAGAAATCGCTGAACGTCTTGCAGATCAAGTTGTTTTGACAAGTGATAACCCACGCAGTGAGGACCCGCAGGCCATTCTGGCCGATATCCAGCGGGGTCTGAATCAGCCGGTGAAGCAAATCGAATCCAGACAAGCTGCCATCGAATGGGTGCTCAACCAGGCTAAGGCAGGCGATTTGATTTTAGTTGCCGGTAAAGGCCATGAACAAACGCAAGAAATCAACGGGGTTAAATACCCTTTTAGTGATCAAAAGGTAATTCAACAGTGGCGTCCATAATCACCGAACACCCAAACCACCAGGCCTGGTCTTTAGCTACCTTGGCCGAATGGACTCAAGCTCGTTTAATCGATGTCGCAGGCAAGGCCAATCAATGTGTTTGCCAAGGAATTTCGACGGATTCAAGAAGCACCAGGCCTGGTGATTGTTATGTAGCGATTAAAGGTGAACGTTTCGATGGTCATGCTTTTATTGCGCAAGCGATTGAGCAGGGCGCGGTTGCTTTATTGGTTAGTGAAGCCAGCGATTATCCTGTTCCGAGCCTTGTGGTTGAGGATACACGGCTTGCCTTAGGGCGAATGGCGCGAGGTCATCGTCAAGCACAAAACTTAGCAAGTTTGATTGCGGTAACCGGTAGTAATGGCAAAACTACAGTTAAAACTTTACTGGCGCATATACTGCAAATGCAAGCCCCGACCTGGGCGACACCAGGTAATTTAAATAACGATTTTGGTGTGCCTAGAACCCTGTTGCAAATTGGCGCAGAGCATCGTTATGCGGTGATAGAAATGGGCGCGAATCATGTTGGCGAAATTGATTATTTAACCCGTTTAGCGCAACCAGATGTTGCGCTGATTACTTTGGCAGCCGAAGCGCATTTGGAAGGCTTTGGTAGTTTGCAAGGTGTGATAGATACCAAGGGTGAAATTTTTAACGGTTTAAGCGATCAAGGTGTTGGCATTATTAATACCGACTCACCCGGTTTTGAGCAATGGCGTGAAAAGTTAGCAACTAAAAAAGTCCTAACATTCGGACGTTCCGAACAGGCGGATATTCGCGTGGTGGGTGGGCAAACAACTCAAAAAGGCATCACCTTTGAGTTGGTCGTGAATAATGAATTACACCGTGTTTCCATGTCGATTATGGGGTTGCATAATGCCATGAATGCGGCTGCGGCCTGTGCCGCTTGTTTAGCGATTGGTTTAAGTTGGCAACAAATACAGCCTGGTTTGGAAAGTTTTCAAGGCGTCGCCGGGCGTCTACAGACGTATCAATCGCCACAAGGCTTATTAATTGATGACAGTTATAACGCCAACCCGAGCTCGGTTAAGGCGGCGATAGACACTTTGGCGGCGAGGCCTGGTAAAACCGTGTTGTGTTTGGGGGCCATGGCCGAGCTCGGCGAGGAAACCAAATTTGCACATGCTCAAATTGGGATTTATGCGCGCCAGAAAGGGGTGGATTATGTATTTGCTTATGGCAAAGATACCCGAGCCACCTTAGCGGCGTTTAATGCGGATCAGCTTCAACCTATGACGCACGCTGAGATCAGTGATCAAATTCAGTTGCTGATTGATAGCCAGCAGCCGATTGATATTTTAGTGAAAGGGTCGCGGAGCGCGCAAATGGAGCGTGTGGTGCAAAGTATTTTAGAGAGGAATCAATATGCTCGTTTATCTTAGTCAATATTTGAGCCAGTATTTTACCGGCTTAACCGTGTTTAACTACATTACGGTTCGAGCCATAATGAGTGTCCTCACCGCATTGGTTATTTCATTTCTGATTGGACCGGCGATGATACGTTGGTTAACACGCTTAAAAGTCGGCCAAAGTATTCGCCAAGACGGCCCTCAAACGCATTTAATTAAAGCAGGTACGCCAACTATGGGGGGCACCCTGATTTTGTTTTCGGTGAGTTTGGCAATTATATTATGGGGCGACTTAACTAATCAGTACCTATTAATCGTGACCTTAACCATGCTTGGTTTCGGCGTAATCGGTTTTATAGATGATTATAAAAAAGTCGTTTATCGTGATCCAAATGGTATGCGTTCTCGAACTAAGTTTTTATGGCAAACCATTATTGGTTTGGGCGCGGCCTACAGTTTTTACGCGATGGGCACGGTACCGGCTGAAACCCAGCTATTAATTCCCTATATGAAAGACACTTATATTTATTTAGGTGCTTGGGTAGTGGTGTTGAGTTATCTCGTTATTGTGGGTAGCTCGAACGCGGTGAATTTAACCGATGGTTTAGACGGTTTGGCGATTATGCCGACGGTTATGGTGGCCGCGGCATTGGCCGTGTTTGCTTATATGTCGGGCCATGTGGTGTTTGCAAGTTATCTAGATATCCCTTACATTCCAGGGGTGGGTGAACTGACGATTTTAATGGCTGCTTTAGTTGGCGCGGGGTTAGGCTTTTTATGGTTCAATGCGCATCCGGCTCAAGTATTTATGGGGGATGTGGGTTCGTTAGCCATTGGCGCAGCATTGGGTGCCACCGCGGTTGCGGTGCGACAAGAAATTGTTTTATTTATTATGGGTGGCATTTTCGTTATTGAAACCCTGTCCGTTATTCTGCAGGTTGGTTCGTATAAAATGCGCGGCAAACGCGTGTTTTTAATGGCGCCATTACATCACCATTTTGAACAAAAAAACTGGCCGGAATCGCAAATTATTGTGCGTTTTTGGATTATAACCATCGTGCTCGTCTTGATTGGTTTAGCCAGTTTAAAACTTAGGTAGTTAACGTGAATTTAGTAGCTGGATTGGGGCAAACAGGACAATCTGTGATGCGTTATTTGCAGGCATCGGGTGAGTCGATGCTGGCATTTGATACGCGGTCTGATTTTGATATTAGTCAACTGCAAACAACCTATCCTAAGGTATTGTTTGCTACGGGTGAACTTCCTAAAGCTTGGCATAAGTGGATTACACGAGTGGTTTTAAGCCCTGGAATATGTCGACGTGAAGCCTGGGTGCTGGCTTTGCAAGAACGTGGGGTTGAGGTCGTAGGCGATATTGAATTATTTGCGCGCGCGGTTAGTCAACCCGTGGTGGCAATTACGGGTTCGAACGGAAAAAGCACAGTCACAACGCTGGTGGGGGAGTTTTTAAGTGCCGCTGGCTATAGAGTCGGCGTAGGCGGCAATATTGGTCGCCCAGCATTAGACGTACTGCTCGACGATTGTGAGTGTGATGTTTATGTGTTGGAGTTGTCGAGTTTTCAACTTGAAACCACCTATTCTCTTCATAGTGCTGCCTCTACCGTCTTAAATATTAGCGAAGATCATATGGATCGTTATGCTGGTTTGGATGACTATATTCAAGCTAAAACAAATGTCTACTCGGATACCGAATTGGCAGTCGTGCCGAAAGGTTACGAGTCCAGTTTGTGGCTAACAAAACAGTTAAAAAAAATCTATTTTGGGTTAGAACTACCCCAAGCGGATAACGAATATGGTGTATTAGCAGACCATAACCAGGCCTGGTTGGGCCGTGGTGACCAGGCCTGGTTAAATGTAAATGAAATAGCATTAAAGGCGCCGCATCATCAGTTGAATGCTTTGGCCGCCATGGCCTTGTGTGAACCTTTTGATGTTTCTGTGCAGGTGTTTAAACAGGTGCTGGCAAATTTCAAGGGGTTGGCACATCGGACACAATTGGTGCTGGAACATGACGGGGTTCAATGGATTGATGATTCTAAAGGCACCAACGTCGGCGCGAGCTTGAGCGCATTACAGAGTTTAGGACAGCAGGTTTTACCTGATGGACGCATCATTCTTTTAGCGGGTGGGGTAGGTAAAGGCGCAGACTTTTCAGACTTAAAACCGGCCTTGCAGACTTATGCTCGCGCTTTAGTATTGTTTGGGCGCGATGCAAATATTATGCATCAGACGCTTGCCAACAGTACGGATTGCTATCTGGTTGAAAATCTAGAGCAAGCCGTTCATCAAGCTAAAAAGCTAGCGAAGCCGGGCGATATCGTTTTATTGTCTCCGGCTTGTGCGAGCTTTGATCAATTCAAAAACTATCAAGATCGCGGCGAGCAATTCGCTGTAGAGGTTAAAAAGGCCTTGGGTTTATGAAGGCTTGGTTTGCCTCTCTCAAACAAGATCAGTGGACACTGGATTATTGGTTATTAGGCTCACTAATCTGGTTAATCTTTTTGGGGTTAACGATGGTCTTATCCAGCTCCTTAGCCATCAGTGAACAGCGTTTTGATCAATCCACGCATTATTTTATTCGCCAATTTATTGCACTCGGAATTGGTTTGGTCGGCGCGTTATTGGTGTTCAAAATTCCCATCCGGTTTTGGCAAACCCACCGCGGAAAATTGTTTTTGTTTGGTTTGCTGCTGCTGGTTTCGGTGCTGATTTTTGGTCGAGAAATCAGTGGTTCTAAACGCTGGTTGCCTTTGCTGGTGATGAATTTTCAGCCAGCTGAGTTTGTTAAGTTGGCTGCGATTGTGTTTGTGGCGGGTTATCTACAACGCCATTTAAATGCCGTAAAAGAGGATTTTAACGTCATCATGCGTTTGTCCTTACCATTTGGATTAATGGCTCTTTTATTACTGTTTCAGCCAGATTATGGTTCCACCTTATTGATTGCTGCGGTGGTGACAGCGATGTTATTAATTTCTGGCGCGCCTTGGCGTTATTTCGTGTTAACCATTATGCCAGTTGTGGTGTTGCTAAGCTTATTGGTCGTGTATTCACCTTATCGAATGGCAAGGGTGGTGAGTTTTTTGGATCCTTGGCAAGATCCTTATGGTGCGGGTTATCAATTAACCCAAGCTTTGATTGCCTCTGGATCGGGGGGCTGGTTTGGTTCCGGGTTGGGCGCCAGTGTGCAAAAACTTTTGTATTTACCCGATGCGCATACTGACTTTTTATTCTCCATATTTGCTGAGGAATTCGGCTTTATCGGCGTGCTAGGTTTGTTGGTTTTGTATGGTTTCTTTATTTATCGTATGTTTTGTGTCGCGCGCCGTGCTTGGAAGCCTGAGCAACAGTTTTCGGCCTTGCTGGTTTATGGTATCGCCACTTGGGTTGCTTTGCAGGTGATGATTAATTTAGGTGTGAATTTGGGCTTGTTACCAACCAAGGGGTTAACTTTGCCGTTTATGAGTTATGGCGGCAGTAGCATGATGATGTTGTGCATTGCTATGGCCTTGGTATTTAGAGTCGATTACGAACAAAGAAGATCAGGAAAACTAGGAGCCACACATGCGCAAGAATCATGAATTAACACGCATTGTGATTATGGCGGGAGGCACGGGTGGTCATGTGTTTCCGGGTATTGCTTTAGCCGAAGCCTTTGCTCAAAAGGGCATCAGTACTCACTGGTTAGGTACACAAGGTGGATTAGAAGCTCACTGGGTTGAACAAGCTGGGTTACCTTTTTCGGCGATTAGCATTAAAGGACTGCGAGGCAATGGCTTAAAAGGTTGGTTAATGGCTCCTATTAATATTTGGCGAGCGTTTATTCAAGCACGCAGAATATTAAAAAAGCAAGCACCAGGCCTGGTGATTGGTATGGGCGGTTTCGTCTGCGGTCCTGGTGGGTTAGCGGCGCGTTCATTAGGTATTGATTTGTATCTGCATGAGCAAAATGCCATAGCCGGCTTAACCAATAAGTTACTGTTACCGTTTGCCAAACGCATGTTTTGTGGGTTTGAACCGCAAAACTTGTCCTCAAACAAATTAGAGGTGATTGGTAACCCGGTGAGAGCAAGTATTGAAGCTGTGGCACCACTTGAATCAAGTCAGCCCGCTAAAATACTAGTGATTGGTGGTAGCCGTGGTGCACAAGCATTAAATCAAGCTTTACCTGCGGCCTTAGCTTTGATGCCTGAATCTCAACGACCATTGGTGCTTCATCAAACGGGCAAAAACAGTGTCGATTCAACGCGTCAAGCTTATGAGCAAGCTGGAGTCCGTGCCCAGGTTGAAGCATTTATTGAAGATATGGCTTTAGCTTATCAACAAGCTAGTTTGGTGGTGGCTCGTTCGGGTGCATTAACCGTTGCCGAGTTAATGGCGAGTGCGCGTCCCGCGATCTTGGTACCTTTTCCTTATGCGGTGGACGATCATCAAACGGCGAACGCTCAGGTGATTCAAGCGCTGGAAGCGGGTTGTGTGATTCAGCAAGCTAACTTAACCCCGGCTTATTTAGCCGAAAAGATTCAGCATTGGTTGCAATCAGAGCTGGCTGTTCAGGCGTCTAAAAGATTGCACGAGCATGCCAATCTTGGCTCAGCCAGTGCGCTGGTTGAGCGAGTGTTGGCTTTGCATAAACAAGTTTAGATAGATAAGAATTGGTCCGCTCACCAGGACTCGAACCTGGAGTTGCCGCTTAGGAGGCAGCCGTTTTATCCTGTTAAACTATAAGCGGTGTGCGAGGCCGCATTTTAGCAGGTTTTCAAGTTTATGCCAAAATCCATCCTGCTTGTGAGATTGAGTTTGGTACTATTTTTGCTTTAGAAACAATACATACTTATTCAAATTTTTGGGATACCGATCATGGGCAAGTTTTTACAGAAGCTGACAATAAAACAAAAAATGCGCTTTGGTTTCGGCGTGATTTGGTTAGTTTTAGCGATTATTACGATTCAGGCCGCTTTTAACCTTTCGGTGGTGCGTATTAATGTTAAAGACGTAGTCGAAAATAAACAGCCAGTGGCCTTAGCCTCAAACCAGTTGATCATTAATCTCGAAAAGAGCATGAATGCCTTGAGCGTTTATATGCTTACCGGTGATGAAGGAACGCTGAATGGTTACCAACAAAGCTATGCCGAATCGGCAGATATTTTGGCACAACTAGAAGAGCGCTTAGCTGGAGAAGGTTATCAAGTTAGTCGTGAACATCTAAAGCAAGTACGTTTAAATATGGCGAAATTACCCGCCTATATCGAAGCAATCAAACATCTACAGCAAAACCGCAACGAACAGTATCCAGCCTTTAAATATGTGAGTGATAACTTGGCCGGTTTGGCTAATACGATCCAGTTTTCGATTTCGACCATGGTGGCGTCAGAGCTCAATGAGTTAGCTGCAGAACGCCGCGTTTTATTAGAAGATTTGTTGGCCCTGCAGAACAACTGGTTAAATGTATTAAGTAGTGTGAGAGGTTATGTCGCGTTTCGTTCATCTGATATGGCGGATAATACCGAAATGTATTTGAATGTATCTGAGCAGTTGATTGAACGAATCGGGCAACAAACGGCGATTGAATTAACTATTGAGGAAGAGGATGCCTTGCCCACCATCATGGACGCATTTGCCACCTATCGTCAAAATTATATGACATTGAAAACCATTCACGAAGGCGAAAAATGGCGCATGGATACTTGGATGATGGACAATGAAATTAAACCCTTATTTGAATCCTTGGAGCATGACTTAGCACAAGTCTCGGATTCGGCCGTCAATGAAATGGTCGATATGAGTGATCAGGTTGTCAGCAGCAGCTTAAACAATATTTTGTTATTGCTTGCACTCTCTATTTTTGGTCAGCTAATGGGGATGATCATTTCTAAGCGTGTTACGCATTCGGTTGTGAGTCCAGTTAATAATGCGACCTTAGCTATGAAAGACATGGCTCAAGGTGAAGGCGACTTAACTCGCCGCTTGCCAGTGCGTGGTCGAGATGAGTTGGCTCAGTTATCGAGTTATTTCAATATCTTCGTTGAACGTATCCAGCAAATGTTACAAGAGCTCACCTTTACGGTTGAAGAGCTTGAGCGTTCATCCAGTGAATTACTTGGTGTTACCCAATCTACCAAAAAAGGATCGGATCAACAGTTAAAAGCGACGGCCGAATTGACGGCTTCGGTTAGCGAAATGACAACAAAAGCAAAAACAGTTGAAGATCATTCGCGTAACGCTTCTCGAGCGACTGAGCAGGCGGCATCGCGGGTTAAGCAAGGCAGTCAAGTGGTTTCTGGCGCTAACCAAGCCATCCAATCCTTATCGGATGGCATGCAAGAAATGACCACGGCGGTTAATCAGCTTAACCAAGATTCCAAGTCAATTGGTCAGGTAGTGAGTGTCATTCGAGATATTGCCGAACAGACTAACTTATTAGCCTTAAATGCAGCTATAGAGGCGGCGCGAGCTGGCGAACATGGGCGCGGATTTGCGGTTGTGGCGGATGAGGTGCGCGGTTTAGCGCAACGTACTCAAGAGTCGACTTTGGAGATTGAACGCATTATTGAAAAAATTCGTGGTGCCACTAAACAAACCGTGAAAGTTGTATCGGCTGGAGAGGAAAGTTCTCAAACCAGTTGTGAAGCCATTCAGCGTGCCCAGCAAGAGTTAGCGCCCGTGGTGGTTTTAATGGACGATATCAGTAAAATGAGTGAGCAGATGTTTAATGCCGCCGAATCTCAGTCGAGTTTGGCACATGAAGTAAATCAACACATCAGTCAAATTCATGAAGTCAGCGAGTCCACTGCGCGTGAAGCCTTAAACACCGAAAAAGCTGGCCATCAAATGCAAGCTTTGGCGGATCGACTAGAGAAGTTGGTTCATCAATTTAAAATTTAATAACCGAATCATCCTTTAATCTTTAAAGTAGGGATTGTGCGTAAAAAAGTTTTAGTCATTGAAGATCAGAAAGCCATGGCAATGTTGCTTAAATCACGGATTGAAGCACAGTTTTCGGTGGATGTTTTAGTGGCTCATAATTTAGCGCAAACCCAACAGATTTTAAACGACTTAAAGGATCAAATAAGCGTTGCATTGACGGATTTAAATTTACCAGATGCACCGAATGGTGAATCGGTTGGCTTACTCAAACAGCAGGGCGTCACAACCGTCGTATTAACGGCGAGCTATGATGAAGCGCTTCGCAAACGCATTTTTCAAGAGCGTGTAGCGGACTATGTACTCAAGGAAGGCGCTGGCGCGATTGAGTATGTATTACGTATACTCAATTTGCTTTTGACGAATGATCAACGTGAAATCTGGTTGGTCAACCTTTCGGACAAAATGACGCGAAAACTCAGTGGCTTACTAGCCATTCAACGATTCAAAGTTCGAGTTTTTGATCAGTATAAAGCCTTGAAGACTGAGTTAAGCATAACCCGACCTAACTTATTAGTTATGGGGCAGAGCAATCAACAAAATATTGGATTGCAGGCTTTATCTGAAACCCGGGCAAGGTTTGCCTTCTACGAACTGCCGATTCTCGCCTGTATTGAAAACAATTCAGACATAAATATCGCACTCAAGTATATGAAGTATGGCGCGACCGATTATATAGTTGAGCCTTTCAGTATTGAAGAATTTTACACACGTATCAGTCAGAATATTGAGCAACAACAAGCCTATCAAGATATCAAACGTATCTCACAAACGGATGCTTTAAGCGGTTTATATAATCGTCGTTATTGTCTAGATGTTGGCGAAAACCTCTACCCAAAGTGGCGTGCATCGGCGAGCAATGTATTTGCTTTGTTGGTGGATATTGATTTTTTCAAACGCATCAATGATCGTTATGGTCACCCGAAAGGCGATGAAGCAATTGTATTTGTTGCGAACCTACTTAAACAACACTTCTCTGATAACGTAGTCGCGCGTTTTGGAGGTGAAGAGTTTATTGTATTGGGCGCGGTAGATAATAGTTATGATGTGTTGATGAGGGCTGAAAACTTTAGAAAAGCCATAGAATTAGAGTCTTCCAGACATGTTGGGGTGGGTTTTAGTTGCAGTATTGGTGTTGCTTTTAATGCCCCCAGTTTTGATCAGTTGATTGCTCAAGCCGACCAAAAACTTTATGAAGCGAAAGGTCATGGGCGCAATCAAATCTGCCATAAGTTTGAACGTTTACAAACTGCTTAGTTCTTTCTCAATAATTTCGCTTGTGCTAAACTTGTATTCAAGTAACGTTTTCATTGGTGGGTTTTAAGTATGAATAGCGTCGGACAATCATTATATTCAAGTCCAGGTTGGATGGGAGCTTCCCAAGGTGTTTTGCCGTCTCAGCCTTCCAAACCTATCGTTATTCCAACTCAAGCGGCTAGCGAAGCCAGTCCATCTAATAAAACAACACAAACCACCAGGCCTGGTGGTTCTGAATTTAGTAATCCTCGTGTACAAGAGACGGCTCAAACCAGCCAAGCTGCCCAACAAACCCAGCCCACAGATGACTCATTAGAGCAGCGCCAACAAGAGCAAGCCGTACAGCAAGTTTTATCTCAATTACGCGCTCGTGATCAAGAAGTTCGTACCCACGAACAAGCACACTTATCGGCAGCAGGTCAATATGCTACTGGTGGGATTAAATACAGTTATCAAACTGGGCCGGATGGTCAGCGTTATGCGGTAGGTGGTTCGGTTGGTATCGATACTTCGCCAGTAGCCGGTGATCCAGAAGCCACACTACAGAAAGCACGGGTTGTGCAGCGTGCGGCTTTGGCGCCTGCCGAGCCATCGGGTCAGGACATGAAAGTGGCGGCTCAAGCATCACAAATGATGATGCAAGCGCAAGCTGAGATACAATTAAAACAAGCTGAAAGTATGCAATCGGAGACGGATGAGGTCGGCAGCGAAAGTGACTCCAGCACCTCGCCCAATAACAATTCAGCAACACCGACTAATATACAGAGCCGACAAACACCTAATTCAGACGAAACAGGTAATATTCGTCAAGCTGAGTCAAGCAATTTGAACCCAGATCGAAATGAATTTGAAATCAGAATGCGTGTACAGGTTCAACCGGTAGACTGGTTAGCACAGAGTGCCTAATACCAAGTTTTATAGTTTACCGATTGAAAGAGTGACAGTTTAAGTATGGCCTCTTAAAGCGCGGGACAAAACGTATCTTGCATTGCACCTAACAAATTAATGATTTCTTTGTCAGCCACCTTACACAAAATCTTACTGCCTTCACGGCGAGAACTTACAATGCCTTTCTCTCGCAAGATATCAATATGTTGCGAAACGTTACTTTGAGTTGTGCCTACTTTTGCCACAATATCCATAACTGGCATCTCACCATCCCCAATCACGCAGAGTATTTTTAAACGCAATGGATGCCCCATGGCTTTTAGAGCTTTTGATGCTTTCAAGATATTGTCTTCTTTCATTTCAAAGAGGTTGAGATCGCTCATTGTGCAATAGGCCTTATTAGTTGGATTAAGTTGTTAATTAAATTCTAATTGAAAACGAGGTCTCATGTCATCTAAACTTAACTTATAATGTAATAAAATTGCGATTAGTCATTTATATAAAGCCACAGAGAATCTGGAGTGTTTGGTGAATAAAATAACCTATATGAAGAAAACCCTTTGGGTGTTAACCGGTACCCTACTTGGCGCAATGCTGGTATTCGGTAGTAACGTCATGGCTGAAAAACAAGCCGAATCACAGGTGGTTTCTCTGCCCATTGAGGAGTTGCGCGCATTTGTTGAGGTGTTTGATCGTATTTCCTCCAGTTATGTTGAAGAGATTGAAGACGAAAAATTACTCGAAAATGCCATTAGTGGCATGTTATCGGAATTAGATCCTCATTCTGCTTATCTACCAGCTGAGCATTTTGAAAAAGTAGAAGAACAAACCCGTGGTGAATTTGGTGGTTTGGGCATGGAAGTGGGGTTAGAAGATGGCTTCGTAAAAGTGATTGCGCCGATTGATGATACGCCTGCGCAACGTGCCGGTATCAAAGCTGGTGATTTGATTATTAAATTGGACGATAAACCCGTTAAAGGCATGAGCTTAACGGATGCTGTTGAGTTAATGCGTGGTGAGCCGGGCAGTAAAATAGTGTTGACCATTATGCGTGAAGGCGAGCGTGAACCATTTGAGAAAGAGCTTACGCGTGCGGTGGTTAAAGTTAAAAGCGTACGCCAACGTTTATTGGCAAAAGACATTGGCTATGTTCGCATTAGCCAATTCCAAGTAAGAACAGGTCGAGATCTTGCGGCTGCTATTCAAGAGCTGGAAAAGGAAAATGAAGCTAATTTAGCCGGTTTGGTGCTTGATTTGCGTAACAATCCAGGTGGTGTTTTAAACGCATCGGTGGATGTGTCAGATGTATTTTTAGATGAAGGTTTGATTGTTTATACAGAAGGTCGAATCCAGAATTCTAAAATGCGTTTTGAAGCCAAAAAGGGTGATCTACTGCGTGGTATGCCGATTGTTATCTTAGTTAACGAAGGCTCGGCATCGGCATCAGAAATTGTGGCTGGTGCGATGCAAGATCATGGGCGCGCTTTAATTGTTGGTCGCAAAACCTTTGGTAAAGGTTCCGTGCAAACTCTGTTACCTCTTAACAATGGTGCCGCGATTAAGTTAACTACGGCTTTGTATTACACCCCGTCTGGCCGCTCAATCCAAGCCGATGGTATCAAACCAGATATTGAAATTGATATGGTCAAAGTCGAACGAATTGAAGCCAGTAAGATCGGACGTGTAAACGAAGCCAGTTTAGAAGGGCACTTGAGTAACGGTAGTAAAGTGGTGGGAGAAGAAGTTTTAGAAGAAGACGAAAGTGTCAGTTTATTGTCGGATGATTATGAATTACATGAGGCGTTGAACTTGTTGAAGGGCATGATGTTTATCAGCAAGACAACGAGTAAATAATGCATAAAGTATTGGTGCCGTTAGCACAGGGGTGTGAAGAGTTAGAAGCTGTCACCATAATCGATCTGTTAGTGCGTGCTGGTATAGAGGTTGTGACGGCCAGTTTAGACGATCAGCATCTGATTCAATGCTCACGAGGCGTTGTCTTACAGGCCCAAATGAGTTTATCAGAGGTTTTAAACCAGTCTTTCGATATGGTGGTTTTGCCTGGAGGACAACCGGGATCAGATCATTTAGCGGCGGATCAAGGTTTGCTTGAATTGTTGCAGCGAACGGTCGCGGTCGGTGGTATTAGTGCAGCGATCTGCGCGGCACCGAAAGTGTTAAAGGCGGCTGGGTTACTAGATGGATTGCACGCCACTAGTTTTCCAGGTGTTTTGGATAAAAATCCGGCTAATGGTATGGTGTATGTGAATCAAGCGGTGGTGGATTCGGGCTCGATTGTCACCTCTCGAGGGCCCGGTACCGTAATGGATTTTGCTTTGCATTTGATTGAACGCTTAAAAGGTACAGAGATCCGAACCAAGGTCGAAGCCAGCTTAGCGCGTTAACTTTCTTTACAATCCTTTTCGCTCTTTATTCTTTAGTGTAGTGTTTTACGCAGCATAGCTTTAATTTGGTCGGCAAGTAACTTAGCGGCTTCAGGACTAACACTGGGCAAGTTCAAATTACGTTTGTTTTCAGCTTGTGCAATACGTTCAAGTAAGTGTTTAATTTCTTTTTGAGTGTCCGACTCTAATTTCGCCATATTATGACTCAAAATTATCTAACTTAAGTGGTTCAAAGCTGACTTGATCAGCTGGTTGTGGACGAGCTAATAAATAACCTTGCCCCTCATCGCAACCAAGTTCACGCAATAATGCCAGTTGTTGCGTGGTTTCAATACCTTCGGCTAGCACTTTTAATCCTAAGCTGTGTCCCATGGTAATAATCGCATTAACAATAGAGTAGGATTCAGCGTTATGGGTTAAATCACGCACAAAGCTTTGATCGATTTTAATTCGATTTACATTCAGATGTTTAATATAAGCCAGCGAGCTATAACCCGTACCAAAATCATCAATCGAGATTTCTAAGCCTTTCTTTTGCAAAATACTTAAGGCTTGATTGTCTTCACTTAAATGATCAAGCAGCAAACTCTCGGTAATTTCTAAATCAAGTTGGTGAGGTGCTAGGTCGTTAAGATCAAGTTGCTGTTTGACTTGTTGGGTAAAGCCGGTTTCGTTTAATTGAGCGCTAGAAACATTGATCGCAACGCGTTTGAGTGGGTTGTTAGTTTGCTGCCATAGCTTGAGTTGAGTGAGCGCGGTTTCAAGCACAAATCCGCCAATCGCATTAATTAAACCAAACTTTTCGGCCAGCGGAATAAACTCGGCTGGCGGGATGAGTTGATCCTCTTTTTTCCAGCGTATTAGTGCTTCGGCTCCCGTCACCTCTAAGCTATTTAATTGGTACTGGGGCTGGTAGACGACGAAAAACTCACGTTTAACTAGGGCTTGGTGTAGATTAATTTCAGTTTGGTAGAGGTAGTGAATATGCTCGTTCATCTTGTCGGAAAATAGACAATAACCGTTTTTGCCCTGTTCTTTGGCTTTGTACATCGAAAAATCGGCATGGCGCATTAGATCTTCTAAGCTATTGCCATCTTTGGGGAAGGTCGCAATCCCAATGCTACAGCCCAGAGTCTGTGATTGATGATTGTTTTGGTAAAGCTGTTTGATCGAATCGATTAGTTGATTGGCCAGTTTAGCCAGCATGAGCTCGTCACAGCTTCGGCAAACAATGGCAAACTCATCCCCACCAAGTCGAGCGACCAAATGATTTTTGTCGTCCGGCAGGTGAGATTGGATAATTTGAGCGACCTGTTTGAGGACTTGATCACCGGCTTCATGGCCTTGGGTGTCATTGACCCATTTAAAATTATCGAGGTCTAGAAAGAATAAAGCAAAGGCTTGATTGTTGTCCTGATTTATCCAGTTGGTAACGGTTTTTTGGAATAGGTTACGATTTGGTAATTGAGTGACTAGGTCGTAGTTAGCTAAGCTTTCGAGCTCTTTCTGTGTTTGTTTGAGATGCGTTACATCGGTTAGCAAAAACGATAGATAAGTGTTATCGAGCCGAACATCTTGAATTTGGTGGACATCAATTAAATAGTGTCGATTTAGGTCGGAGTTTAAACAACCTTCCTGACGTGCGTAGCCTTCCTGAATCACATCTGTAAACAAACGTTCAATATCAATATCGACAAAAAGTTGTGGCAAAAGTGTCCAAATATCGAGTTGACGATCCAATTGAAACGGCTTAACTAACGAATTGTATTTAATATTGGTTTTGACCAATTTGCCTTGTTCGGTGGTGATCGCAATCGATTCATGAATGTTTTGTAAAATAGCGCTGTCGAGCACAATTTCTTTGGTGCGTTCGGTTACTTTTTGTTCCAACTCGGTTTGAAAATCATGCTGGATACGTTGAGCTTGTCGGAGCTTTTTTAAAGTATAAATACTGATGAGGGTAATCAAGATAAAAAAACTGACCAGTGTAAAGATCCAGAGATTTTTAATTGCGGTTACATCGTGATCTACTTTTTGGCGCGACTCTTTAAGTTGTGTGTCTTTGATGCCGTATAAAGTTTGAAAAAGTTGGATGGCTTTTTCTTGAATGGGTAAGGTCTCTAGTACCAATAAATCGAGTGCGGCATCGGGTTGCTGGTTTAGAATTAATGTCATGACACGGTTTTGTAAGTCACGATTGAGTGTGGTTTCATCCAAAAGTTGCGAGAGAAGCTGTTTTTCCTCTTCATTGGTTTCCATGGTTTGGTATTTACGTAATGCAACCATGATTTTGCCCGCACGATCGTAAAGTTGCATTTGATAATAATCCAGTTCAAACGGATCTTTAGCGGTGACCATTTGGAGGAGTAAAATACTGCGATCACGCGCGTTTTGATAAAGTTTTTCCACCAGTTCTTTTTGTTGAAACTGTTGATCGAGTTTTTCAATCGACTCTTGAATCCGGTTTTCAAAACTGAAGGCGAGTAAACTGGTAGCAAAGGCGAGGCTACAAATTAAGATATAGCCAAGCGCGACGTAAAAAGTAGTGTTTTTAGTGGGTTTATTCACAATGATCCAGTTAATTAATAGCAGTATTAAGCTAGCGCTTATTATGGTGTCTTTTAAGATGACTCACAAATAAATATTAGTGATAGGGCTAGAAATAAGGGGGCTGGCAGGATGCAGGGGTTATCAATCCAATTTTGGCAAAATGTGGTTGCACGATTTTGGCGTAAGCAAGGAACCGAAGCCGTAGCCATCTTGGCGTATACCAGCTTAATCGGCCTGGTGCCGATGCTGGCGGTTATGTTAAGTTTGTTTTCGACATCAAGCTGGTTTGAGCCTTTTCAACAACTGGTGATGCAGCAGGTTGTAACTTATTTAATGCCAGATTCTCAGCCAGCCATTCAACAATATTTATTTCGTTTTGCTGAACAAGCTTCGCAATTGACGATACCAGGCCTGGTGGTGATGTTTGTGACCGCGTTGATGTTGCTTTGGACGATTGATCAAAAGATAAACACTATGTGGAGTAATCGATACCAACGACGCTGGTGGGTCAGTTTATTGCACTATTTAGGTATTAGTCTGATTGGCCCGTTGTTGCTGGGTTTGAGTTTGTTAATCAGTGCTTATTTATTGGCTAGCCCGTTTTTAGGTTACTTTTCTCTCGATGGATTGGGCTTGAGTCCGCTTTTAAACCTATTGCCTTTATTGTTTAGTGCGCTGGGATTTATGATGTTATATCGGTTTGTTCCGATTGCTAAAGTAGGTTTAAAACAGGCCTGGTGGGTGGGCTTGATGGCCGCCGTGCAAATGGAGTTATTAAAGCTGGGGTTTAGCTGGTATGTGAGCGTGTTTCCAACCTATGATTTGGTTTATGGTGCGATGGCAGCGGTGCCTTTGTTTCTATTGTGGCTTTATTTAGTTTGGTTTATTGTAATTTGGAATGCGGCGATTTTAGCCGAGTGGCATAAGCTTAAAACCGCTACAAGCTGAGATAAGGTGAGCGAACGCGCTCACCTTGTTGAGGTTATGCCTTCGCGCTTCGGGTTGATTGAATTTCGCGCGCCGCCGCTAATAAGGCTAAACGAGCGACCACGCCATAGGCATAGAAACGATTTGGCTCGGCATCGGGGGTTTGGTTTTGATCCGGCAAAACCCCAGACTGTTGGAAGGCCATAGGTTCAAAATGCATGCCAGGGGAGTTGAGGTTGTCGGTGGCTGTTTTACCTGTGTGTATGCGATAGAAACCGCCAATAACATGATTATGAATCATGTAAACTACTGGCTCGGCTACCGCTTCTTCCAGTTTCTCAAACGTGTATACCCCTTCTTGCACCAACATTTTATCTACCGCTAAACCTTCTTTGGCCGAGGTCATTTTGTTGCGTTGTTTGCGGTTTAAGTTTAAGACATCTTCTGCATTTTTGACTGACATAATCGCCATGCCGTAAGTACCGCTGTCGGATTTTATGATGACAAAGGGTTTACAATCAATATCGTGCTCGTGGTAATAGTTGGCGGTATTTTCTAATACCTTGTTAACGGTTTGGGCCATTTTTTCGAGCCCAGTCCCATCTTTAAAGTTGATTGGGCCGCATTGGATGGATTCGGGTGTAATTAACCAAGGGTCAATATCCACCAGCTCGGCAAAACTTTTGGCAACATCGGCATAATGATTAAAGTGCTGTGTTTTGTAACGCGTTGCCCAGCCTAAGTCTAATGGTGGCAGCAGAGTCTGTTCAATATTCTCTAAGATCGCTGGACGCCCAGAAGACAGGTCGTTGTTGAGCAACACGGCGCAAGGAAAAAACGATTCAACCCCCACGCGTTCGCCTTGACGAATCAGCGGCTTGAGTACCAACGTTTTGCCGGACGGTAATTCAATAGGTGTGGTGTCGGTTACATCCGGATTAAGTGAACCAATATGCACTTCATATCCGGCGCTTTCAATGATTTCTTTGAGGGTGCAAACGTTTTCCAAATAGAACATATTGCGAGTATGGTTTTCTGGAATAATCAATACGCCATCCGTAATCGGGCAAGCCTGGGTGATGGCATTTTGAGTGGCTTGCACAGCTAAAGGACGCAAATCTGGGTGCAGGTTATTAAATCCTGCTGGGAACAAATTGGTATCGACCGGCGCCAGTTTATAGCCTGCGTTTCGTAGATCAACTGACGCATAAAAAGGAGCAGGTGTTTCGCGGAATTGTTGGCGAAACCAACTTTCGATGGCCGCACTGCGGTCAAGAAAGTGAGCCTCGAGTTCAAGCAAGGGCCCTTTTAATGCGGTTTTTAAATTTGGAACTTTATAAGAATGCGGCATAGTCTAGAACTCGGTTTCAATTGCGTTGTTAAGAAATCTCATTATAGCAAAGCGTTCGCCTGATAATAAATATCCGACTAAACATGTCGGTTTTATAAGTCGCCCAATTGGGCTTGAAGCAGACTCAATATCACAGGAGCGGCGGTTTCGGTACGTAAGATACGTGGACCCAAACATACGGCTGTTAAACCATGTTTCTTGGCCTGCTCCACTTCCGTATCGCTCAGACCGCCCTCAGGACCAATTAACAGAGCCAGTTCGGCAGTTTTAGGGTGGGTTGGCTGGTAGGTCTTTAGGCTGTGTTGTGCATAAGGATCAAGCACCAGGCCTGGTTGTTGTGGGTGGTCAGCAAACCATTGGTTTAAAGTGATAAGTCGATGCACAATCGGCACCACACAGCGCCCGGATTGTTCACAGGCACTAATTACCAAGGCTTGCCATTGTTGACGACGTTTTTCGGCTTTTTGTGGGTCGAGTCGAACCTCACAGCGTTCACTAAAAACAGGTTGAATGGCGCTGACGCCGAGTTCAACCGACTTTTGTAGACTGTAGTCCATACGTTCGCCGCGCGAAATTCCTTGCACCAGTAACGTCTGGAGGGGCGATTCCGTATTAGGGCGTTGAATTTCGCCAAGCGTGACTTGGGCTTCACGTTTGTTGATAATTTGAAGCTGAGCTTGCGCTTGGTGTCCTTTACCATCAAACACTTCAAGCGGGTGATCGGCTTTCAGCCTTAATACGGTTAAGGCGTAATGTGTTTGTTCTTTAGTCAAGTTTAATACTTGACCAGATTGATAATCACCCGGTAAATAAAGCCTAGGAATACGCATATTAATCGCGCTTAGAGTTGCAGATGATCTTGGCGCCAGTTTAAATCGCGCACAATATCGAGCGTTGGTTGAGTCCGGTTCATGCTATAAAAATGCAGGCCTGGTGCGCCTTGATCGAGCAAGCGCTGGCACATGCGGGTTACATATTCTTGACCGAATGCGCGTAAACTTTCAGTATCGTCTTCAAAGCTTTCCAAACGGCACTTCAACCAGCGTGGCACCTCGGCACCGCACATGGCCGAAAAGCGAATCAATTGTTCGTAGTTAGTGATGGGCATAATGCCCGGAACGATGGGCAAATCAATCCCGGCTTTTTCGCAGCTGTCGATAAAGTAGAAGTAGCTGTCGGCGTTAAAAAAATATTGTGTAATCGCCGCATCGGCACCTTGATCGACTTTGTGTTTAAAATGTTTAATGCCTTGATCGCAGTTACGAGCTTGCGGGTGTGTTTCTGGATAAGCGGCCACCTCAAGCTTAAACTGATCCCCCGTTTCTTGGCGAATAAACGCAATTAAATCGGCCGCGTATTTAAACTCACCCGGGTCCATCATGCCGGATGGCATATCGCCACGCAAAGCGACAATGCGTTTGATGCCTAGGTCTTGATAGGTTTTGAGTAATGCACGAATACTGTCTTGGCTTGCACCAATGCAGGTTAAGTGCGGAACCGCATCAAAGGCCGTATTGGTCTGAATGTGTTTGACAGTTTCTAAGGTTTTTTCTTGCGTGGTACCGCCAGCGCCATAGGTGACCGAGATATATTCTGGGTTGATTGGTGCTAATTCATCAATCACTTGGTTTAGTTTTAATGAACCTTCCGGCGTGCGAGGAGGGAAACACTCTAAGCTCAAACCCTGTGGATATTTCTGCTGTGATTTCATTCTAAAAATCCTTTTTGGTTGCGAGGCAACGCGGACTATTTTATAGTCCTGCGTCTGCTCTTAGTGCCGCCGCTTTATCGGTTTTTTCCCAAGTAAACTCAGGCAACTCACGTCCAAAATGGCCGTAAGAAGCGGTTTTTTGGTAAATTGGGCGGTATAAATCTAACATCGCAATTAAGCCTTTCGGACGTAAATCAAAATGCTCACGTACTAATTGTTCAATGCGCTCAACGCTGACCTTTTCAGTGCCAAAGGTATCAATACTGATTGAGGTGGGTTGGGCCACACCGATCGCGTAAGAAACTTGGATTTCACACTTGTCGGCTAAACCGGCGGCGACAATGTTTTTAGCGACATAACGCCCAGCATAAGCGGCTGAGCGATCCACTTTCGATGGGTCTTTTCCTGAGAAAGCGCCGCCGCCATGACGTGCCATACCGCCATAGGTATCGACAATAATTTTACGTCCAGTTAATCCCGCATCGCCCACAGGCCCACCGATCACAAAACGCCCGGTTGGGTTGATATGAAATTGGGTGTCTTTATGTAACCATTCAGTTGGTAAGGTCGGCTTGATAATGCAGTCCATTACCGCTTCGCGTAGTGCCGCATTTTCAATATCCGGGGAGTGTTGGGTAGACAAAACCACCGCGTCAATCGCGACAGGTTGGCCATTTTCATAACGCAGGGTTACCTGGCTTTTAGCATCAGGTCTTAGCCAAGGTAGTTCACCACTTTTACGAACTTGCGCTTGGCGCTCCATTAAGCGGTGTGCATAGTAAATAGGGGCCGGCATAAGAACATCGGTTTCATTCGACGCGTAGCCAAACATTAAACCTTGATCACCCGCGCCTTGTTCATGGTCGTCAAACTCATCTACACCCATCGCGATTTCGGCGGATTGTTTGCCAATGGCGGTTAATACCGCACAGGTGTCGCCATCAAAGCCTAGATCGGCGCTGTCATAACCAATATCCTTGACGACTTTACGCACCAATTCTTCCTGGTCAACCCAGGCACTGGTGGTGATTTCGCCGCCAATTAACACCATGCCAGTTTTAACAAAGGTTTCGCAAGCCACACGTGCGCGCGGATCTTGTTGCAAAATCGCATCCAACATCGCATCAGAAATTTGGTCGGCAATTTTATCTGGATGACCTTCGGAAACTGATTCAGAAGTAAAAACAGTGGTAGTCATGTGTGCAACCTCGCATTCAAAAAAACAAAAGAGAGGTACGGAAAGAGGCGGGAACACTCCTCGCTTTAGCCGTACTTATTTAACGCGCCCGCAAGCTGATAATCAAATCGGCGCAAGTGAATATTATGGCATAAATTTCAATAGAGTCAAACCAAGAGGCGCTTGAGTCGTCTGCGATTAGGTCAGATGGTTCAGATTTTTATTTTTAAGTTGAAAAATATTTAAAATTATGTTTTTAATGTGTTTCGTATGGGTGTTTTTTAGTAAAAAGGGGCCGTTTATGTTGAGTAATAAATTAAAAGCATTTAATCGTATTCGAGTTAAGAGTTCGATTCCGATTATGATCTTGGCACTCTCGATTATTGTTTTACTCGGTACGTCGTCCTGGATGCTAAAAATGCAAGAAGATTCGATTGAGCTCCAAGCCGAGAAGTTTGTTAAATCGATTTCACTCACACTGAATGCAGATCGGGATTTATATCAAGCTAAGGTCGCTGAGTTAAATATGATGGCCCAATATGGCGCGTTTGATAAACAAAACAGTGACCGACTAGAAAATGCCGAACAGGTAGCGGATCGGTATAAGCAATATCAGCAGATTATGCATGACTACCCAGATGTGCTGGCTCAGTCAGCAAATTTTCAGGCCGATTTTGATGCATGGAAAGCTGATTCTGATCAATTGGTTGGGGCGATTGGTAGCGCAAATCAAGAAACTATAACCGCTTTGCGAGCCCAAGAAGAACAAAGTTTTTCTGTGTTGCGCGATAGTCTTGATAAAGCAGGGGAAGCGGCCTTATCTAAGTCTGTTGAAATGCGCCAAGACTTGGCACGTCAGCTGGAGCAGTTTGTGAAAATGACCCTCATTATTTTGGGTTTGATTTTGTTGGCGGCCTTGTGGATTGCGTATGTCATTCCAAAAAATATCTCGGTTCAGTTAAACAAAGCCATGCATGCGGCGAATGATATTGCATCTGGTAATTTATCGACAAAAATCACGGTTGAAACAACGGATGAAACCGGTCAATTGTTAGGTTCGGTAAAGCGTTTGCAAGAAACGATTCAGTTACTCTTGCGGGACTTAAATAAGATGTATAAACAGCATGATGCCGGCGATATCGACGTCATGCTGGACGAAAACGAGTTTCAGGGCGATTTTCGTAAGGTTGCGAAAGGGATTAATCTAATGGTCAGTGGCCAAACTCAGATGACCCAGGAAGCCTTTGCGGTTGTGAAGGCTTTTGGCGAAGGTGAGTTTGACGCGGACATTGAAAAACTACCGGGTAAAAAAGTCTTTATCAACGAAACGATTGATTCTGTTCGTGAGAATCTGAAAGCTATTAGTTTGGCAACTTCGAGCTTGATTGACAGCGTGTCTCAAGGAAAGCTTGACCAGCGTGCGGATATTGAAGAATTTAAAGGCGACTGGCGTCAGATGATCGAAGGTATTAATAAGTTGTTAGATGGCATTGTTTTACCGGTGAATGAAACCATTGAAGTCATGAAGCAGGTCGAACAAGGTGATTTAACGAAAACTGTGATGGGGCAATATCAAGGTCGCTTAAATGAGTTTAAGCAGTCAGTTAATAATACGGTTCAAAAACTCTCAGACACTATAAATCAAGCAAGCCAAACAGCACAAATTGTGTCACAAGGCTCAAGGGAAGTCGCTCAAGGCGCGATGGACTTGAGTCAGCGTGTTCAACAACAAGCCGCCGCTGTTGAAGAAACATCCGCTACCATGGAGGAGATGAGCTCCACCATCAAAAACAATGCACACCTTGCACAAGATGCGTCGGATATGGCTCATACCGTGCAGGGCCAGTCGAATAATGGTTCTTTGGTGATGAAGCAAACGATTGAAGCCATGAATGCAATTCAGGAGTCGAGCCATAAGATTTCTGAGATTGTGACCTTAATTGATGGCATTGCTTTCCAAACCAATCTATTGGCTCTTAACGCAGCGGTAGAGGCCGCGCGAGCAGGAGATCATGGTCGTGGATTTGCTGTTGTAGCGGGAGAGGTTCGTTCGTTGGCGCAAAAATCAGCCGAGGCCGCAAAAGATATTACACTGTTAATCTCAGAAAGTGTGGCGCGTATTGACCAGGGTACCAAGCTTGCATCGGAATCGGGTGATGTGTTATCCGGTATTAATCAATCTATTAATGAAGTGGTGGATAAAATTAGCCAAATTGCTCAAGCATCAAGTGAGCAGATGGAAGGTATCCAGCAGGTGAACAAAGCCATCGGGCAAATTGATGAGGTCACCCAACAAAACGCCGCTTTGGTAGAGCAGACCGCTTCGGCTGCTGATAGTATGAGTGTTCAGGCAGAAAATTTAGAAAAAGATATGCAGTTTTTTAACACGCAAAAAAATCAAACGCTCGGTGCTAAACCTTTAGAATTGACCAAAGAAAAAGCTAAGACAAGTTAATAAACCTTTAATAAAGTAGAGAAAAAATGGTCAGTTTAACAACCCCTGTTTGTGATTTTGGTCAAGAAGCCGTGGATTTTGAATTACCCGGTGTAGATGGTCAGCTTTGGACCTTAGATAAAGCAAAAGGTCCGAATGGGCTGTTGATTATGTTCATATGCAATCATTGCCCTTATGTTAAAGCGATTCAGGCGCGTTTGGTTCGAGATTGCGAGGAATTAAAAACTCTGGGTGTGAACAGTATTGCGATTATGTCGAACGATCCAAATGAATATGTAGAAGACTCGTTTGAGAATATGAAGGCGGTGGCCGAAAAATGGGCGTTTCCTTTTCCCTATGTGCTGGATGAAACTCAACAGGTGGCGAAAGCTTATGGCGCGGTATGCACGCCAGATTTCTTTGGTTATAACACGCAATTGAAACTGCAATATCGGGGTCGTTTGGATGCCTCGCGTAAAGAAGCGGCGGCCGAGAATGTGCGGCGTGATTTGTTTGAGGCCATGAAGCAAGTGGCACAAACGGGTCAAGGACCGCTTGAGCAAATCCCTTCTATGGGTTGTTCAATTAAGTGGAAGGTTTAGCTGGCATTCATGGCACAGATACAGAGTAAAAATTTGTACTTTTGTGCCTAATTTGAGTACTAAGGCATCCAGGTTTTAAGTTGCTTTAAACTCGTTTGTAACTCTGCTTCGCTGTGCGCGACCACATTAATGTGGCCGAGCTTACGGCCAGTACGTTCGGTTTTGTCGTAGAGGTGTAAAAATGCGTTTGGCATTTGCAAAACGGTTTTAATGTCGCCATGCTGACCAATAATATTCACCATCGCGGCCAAGGCTTGGCGTGGTGCAGTGGCACCAAGCGGTAAGCCGCTAATGGCGCGAATATGGTTTTCAAATTGTGAGGTTTGCGCACCTTCCATGGTCCAGTGGCCGGAATTATGGACGCGTGGTGCCATTTCATTTGCCACCAGGCCTGCTTCGGTTTCAAATAGTTCAAGTGTCAAAACACCAATATGATCCATTTTATTGAGCAAGGCTTGCATATAACTTTCTGCTTGCTGTTGAATCGTGGAGCTAATTTGTTGGGCAGGCGCAATAGTTAGGCGCAAAATGCCTTCGTGATGTTGGTTTTCAACCAGTGGATAATACACTTGTTGATTGTCAGTATTGCGTACTGCAATAATGGATAATTCACGTTTAAACTCGACAAAACCTTCTAAAACCGCTTCGCGTTCACCAATCGAAGACCAGGCCTGCTCGATCTGGTCGGTCTGTTTAATCACAAACTGGCCTTTGCCATCATAGCCTTCTGTACTGGTTTTAAGGATAGCGGGCAGACCGATCATGTCAACGGCTTGATGTAGTTCGGCTAAGTTGCTCACCAAGCTGTAGGGGGCACAAGGGATATCAAGTTCGCGGAATAAAGCTTTTTCACGCGCTCGGTGTTGCGAATAGTAAAGCGAAGTAACGCTGGGATAAACCGGTGTAGTTTGACTAATTTTTTCGAGCAGTTCGATGGAGGTGTTTTCGCTTTCGTAAGTGATTACTTCGGAAAAATCTACCAATTGACTTAAGCTATGCGCTTCGTCGGATTGAAGGTGCATATGACCTAACATGGCGGCGGGTTCGTCATGGTTTAAGCCGTAAAAGCCAAATTTATGGCCGAGTGGATAACCCGCCATGGCCAACATGCGACCCAACTGGCCAGCGCCTAAAATTCCCACTCGACGGCTAAACGGTGTCATATATCGAATCCCCAGAAATAGTTTAATACAGGTATTTTAACCTGAATTATCACGCCATGTTTTGTATAGGCTTATTCCGCGAGACGCGGATCGGAGTTGGCGAGTACATCGTCGGTTTGGGCTTGACGCCAAGCTCGTACCGCGTTGCGAATATCAGGACGTTGTGTGCCAACCATTTGCGCGGCCAGAATGCCTGCATTTTTGGCGCCAGCTTCACCAATTGCCAGTGTACCGACCGGGATGCCACCCGGCATTTGTACGATGGATAATAATGAATCTTGACCATTTAAAGCTCGAGACTTAATGGGGACACCTAGAACGGGGATGAGTGTTTTGGCCGCCACCATGCCTGGTAAATGCGCTGCGCCACCCGCGCCCGCAATAATGACCTCTAGGCCTCGGGATTCGGCTTGGGACGCGTATTCAAACATCAAATCTGGCGTGCGGTGCGCCGACACAACTTTGACTTCGTGTGGAACATTAAACAATGTCAGCATATCGACGGCGTGTTGCATTGTTGGCCAATCGGTTTTTGACCCCATAATAACACCCACTAACGGTTGGTTTGATGCTGGCATGGTTTTGCCCTCTCAGATTTGAAAAAACCGTGAATTATACCCCAGGATTGAAAAGAGTCAAGTGAGTGAGTTTTTGACGGCTTTTAGCAAGCAATAAAGCTTGAGTCGTCATTTGGGTCTCGGCAGTTAATTGAGTTTGCATCAATTCGGTTGTATTCATCGATTGAGAGCTGGTTTGATGTTTTACCTAAAAACACGGTTTCATCTACGGTTACTGGCCCGAGTATGTTGGTGCCAATATAGCTGGTGTTGTCATTGTTGGCTTGCATATCTATGTTGCCAGCCCCATTGATACTGCCGTGAACGATTAAACGATTTGCGCCATTGCCATTAAGTTGTATGGTGGCGTTTACATTGCCTCCCACTTCGACAATGTTGCCTTGGTTGCCATCTAAAATAATATCCGCGTTTACATCGCCTTCAATATAGATGGTTTTGTATTGTTGAGAACCTGTTAAAGGCGCATTTAAATCGCCGCCATTTCCAGCGTCATCCTTTACAAGATATAGCGTGTCTGTTCCGTTACCTAAGTTAAGAGCGGCGTTAACATCCCCTTTAATTAAAACCTTGTCGTTATCGCTGTTGTTAGTGATGATATCCAAGTTTGTACCATCATAGTCGCCCTCTAGGGTTTGGTCGGTATTAAAGTCGATGCTTTCATAGTCTGGAGCAGGTTCCAGGCCTGGTGGTAGCGGTGGTGGCGTTGTAGGCGGGGTCGTTGTATCAAGTGTGAAACTATTTAAATGCGTGCGCTTGATTTCGAGCGATGATAGCCAAATTAGCACATCATCAAATGCGTTGCTGCCTTCACGATTTTGTGGTGCTTGAAAATAGGTTGTGGCGCTGTCTGAACAATTTTGTTGTTCAAAGCCAGTTACATTGTTGCAGTTGTTTTGACCGTGAGATATGACCAATAATGGTATATTTTCGGCCAGTATTTGACTGCCACCATCGCTGATTTGAAAGTTGCCGGTACCTGTGTCCGCTGGTATGGGGGGCGTTGTTTGATTAAAACATGGCGGGTTGCCTGAATTGATAGCGCAATCTGCTGCACCAAAATAGCTAGCACTATGTGCTTCATTACTGGTATTCGCCGCTAGGTTGGCCTGCTGATTAATTACATAGTGAAAAGGAATACCATAAGCGTTAACCGCGTGAGTGCCAAGGTCAGCATAAGGCAAGTAGCCATAGCTAAGGTCACAACTGCCATCTGTTGCGGCACGATTTTCAGGCGGAGATTGTAAGCCAGTGTTACCGCCTATTGGGTTGGTTGGGCAAGGCAAATAGTGGTTGACGGCGACATAACTTAAAAGTGCGGCTTTTATGTCTTGGAGTTTTTGTTGGTCTTCTTTGAATTTGCTGGTTTCTCTTAAGGCGCTGGTGCCGGCAAACAATCCGCTTAATACAATCCCCAGAATGGCGAGCACGATCGCCATTTCAACAAGCGTAAATCCGGTCTGGTGTTTGCGAGTCATGTTTTGTTACCTTGTTTGGCGGAGTGTTTGATTCGTGAGCATAATTATTCATTATGCCAATTTATATGTTGGCTGAGTAGGGCTTTGATTTCATACATGCTTATCCAAGTGAGCTGATCGTCAAAGTCTTGGCTAATCGGTTGTTGCTGAAAATAGCGGTCACCATCGCAGTTTTCTTGCTCTCGGTTTGAAGCTTGACTGCAGTTTTGCCAAGTTTGGGCGCCGTTTTGTCCAAAGCTGATCACCGTCAGTGGAATTAAGTTCGCTGCGAGTAAACTAAAGCCAGTGTCTCCATCGCACTCAGACGTTTGATCGTAGCATACGCGTAGCGAACCTAAAAATGAGCTACTCGTGCCTAAGGGGTTGGTGATTTGGTTGAAGTAAGGCGTTGTGGCGCGTGAACGCTCAACCAAGTTGCACCCAGTAGCACAATGACTATTGCACTGGCTAGAGAGGCAGTGCATGGTTAAATCATCGGGGCATTGATAAAACTCGTTGGTGATGGCGCCAGCATTCGCAAACACACTGGCTGAACGACAAGCAAGACGTAAGTTATTAGCAGAGGTGGTACTGGTGCTATTTGTGTTGGTGGCGTAAAAAAATGGATTGCCAAATTCGTCTTGCTGACCAACACCACCAAACTCTAAATAAGGAAAAGCGCCTTGGTGAGCGGAGCAATCGCCGGCACTTTCTCGGTTTTCGAGCCCATCACCGTCCGTATCGGGGCAGGGCAAATATTGGTTTATTTGGATATAGCTGAGTAATATTTGTTTTATGTCTTGCAAGGTTTGCTCGGTGGCTTTGTAGGTTTGACGTTGCTGGTTTTGACTGAGCATCGAGATGGATGCCTGAATCAGAATGCCCACCAATAAAAGCGCAAGCGCCATTTCGAGCAAACTAAAGCCTTTTTGCTGAGGTTTTGCTAAGAACATAACAGGGCTCGCCAGTTTGAGCCAACCGGATTGCTGAGGCGACCATCATTAATGGCGGGGCATTGGGTTGTGTTGGCTTCTTGATTATTGCATTCATTAAACCAGTGTGGGATTTGAGGGTCTAACAAGCAAAGTGCGCTACGTTGGTTTTGCACGCGTGTTTGTACTTGAGATTGCCACTCTTGATGACTAATTGTCACCGCACGCGTATTTTGGCGGGTGAACTGATTTAGGGCTGGGTTGATGAAATTGTCCAGAGTGATGGACGTTAAATCGCTACCCGATGCCACTTGATCTGAGATAAAAAGCAGGGCGACTAGGTCGGTTTGATTGTCTAACTGGATTCGACCTTCGCCGGGCAGGTTGCTGTTAAGCGGTGCATAACGTTGGATGGGCGGATTATTATAGTCCGAGTTTTGAATCACATAACGACTGTCAACCGCATACCAAATAAAGGTCGGTGATGAGCGGTTATCAATAAAACGAAAATGGCGCGTCGCCAAACTTACCGGCAGTCGACCAATAACTATGTCTTCACCTTGGCCGCAAGGCGTATTAGAGCTGCCGTTATTGTTGGTGTCCGGGCAGGGTAGATAGCCAGGAGATGGGATGCGATCACCGGCGTAAAAATTGCCATTGCTGTCGGTGGCATAAATTTCAGGCGTGGACATCGCATGCAATAATAGGTTCGATTTGGCTTGCTCTAACAAATCCATTTGTTTCTGGCTGGCTTGGTGTTTTAGTTTATTAGCTTGCGGTCCCATCATAGTGTAGAGCATGCCTGAACCTGCCATAAATAGCATTAACACCAGTAGAAGCAAGGCATAGCCTTGCTGATTTTGAGCCGGAAAACGGGGCATGATCATCCTTATGGCGTTTAATTTAAAATGTTGAGAAAAGCCGAATATTCGTAAGTAGCTATAAATTAAGTGATTTTAGCTAAATTGGCAATTGTTCAATTAAACGTTCTAATGCCCCGGTTTGTTGAGAGAAGCAATGCTTTGCGCGCTGACCCGCTTGTTGGCGTTGTTCTATAGATTCACTGAGTTCAATCAGTTGTTGACTGAGTTGATCTACATCTTGCGCAATCAGTAAGCCATTCGCCTGCTTAAAAGAATCGTATAAAGCCTGTAAGTTTTGGTGATATTGCCCGGAGATAACCGGTTTGCCTAATGCCGCTGGCTCTAAAATATTGTGGCCGCCAAATGGCACCAAGCTACCCCCAATAAACGCCACATCGCTAACAGCAAACCACAGCATTAACTCGCCAATTGTATCCGCCAAATAGACCGTGGTATCGGCTTGAATTGATTGATTTTGGCTACGGCGTGTAAACATGACTGAGGTTTGTGCGAGTTCTTGCGCCACTTGCTCAAAACGATCGGCATGGCGTGGTACTAAAATTAATAAAGCACCAGGCCTGGTTTTAAGCAGTTCAGCATGCGCTTGCAGCATTAGAGCTTCTTCCCCCGCGTGCGTACTGGCCGCGACCCACACAAAACGTTCGTTTAATTGATGTTGATCACGCCAGTGTTGAGCATCAACCAGCAGGCCTGGTGGTATTTCAATATCAAATTTTAAGTTGCCAAGCGTTTTGACCTTAGAGGGTTCGGCGCCAAGTTGGATAAAATGCTGGCGGTCAATATCAAATTGACTAGCAATCAAATGGGTTTGGTTCAAGGCATTTTTAACTAGCTGACCACCCCACTTTTGGTAAGACTCAAACGAACCCTGTTTTAAACGAGCATTGGCTAAGATCAGCGGAATACCGCGTTGATAGCAGGCCTGGTATAAGTTGGGCCAAATTTCGGTTTCGATCATAATCACCAGTTTGGGTTGAATTTGATTCAGAAAACGTTGAACCGCAAACGCATAGTCATAGGGAATCATTTGGTGTTGAATCGGCACAGGCGAAAACTTTAAGGCTTGCAATGCACCTTGGGTAGAGCCGTTAGTGACGGTCAACGGCATGTTTGGGTAGGTTTGATGCAGCTGCTTGAGTAGGGGGAAAATTGAGCGAGTTTCACCCACCGAAACCGCATGAATCCAGATGCCGCCAGTTTGATATTCGGCGCGTTTTAAACCAAAACGTGCGCGAAAGCAGTCGTAAATCGGCGTATCAGGATCGGACGATTTATGGCAGCGTTTCCAGCCAGAGTAAACAATAAATGGAAACGCAAGCCAAAGTAGGGTTCGATAAAGCCAAAGGGTCATTACCAGGCCTGGTTATTTATTTAAATCGTAAATTTGAATTACACCGACCAGTTTGTCCTGATCCTTCACTACTAATGACGTTATTTTAAGTTTATTCATTAACTCTTCAGCTTCTGACAATTTGGCCTCAGCCTGAATGGTTTTAGGATTGGCGGTCATAATGTCACGCGCACTTAAATTCATTAGGTCCATCGGGTTAATATCGAGGTGACGACGTAAATCACCATCGGTAATAATGCCTTCGGCTTCACCTACAATACATAAACCCAAACGACCTTCACTCATGGTGTGGATGACCTCTTTCATCGATGCATCGGCTGCCACGGTTGGCAAAGGTTGGGTACGCATTTCATGTTTCACCTTGGTCAATAATTTACGACCTAAGCTGCCACCTGGATGAAAACGTGCAAAATCATGCGGTTTAAAATCCCGCGCTTGCATTAAAGCAATCGCCAACGCATCACCCATAACGAGCGTGGCGGTTGTCGAGGAAGTCGGCGCAAGTTGCAGTGGGCAAGCTTCTTTGGGAACCGCAATATTTAAATGATGATCCGAGTTTTTTGCTAGGGTTGAGTCAGGGCGGCCAGTCATTGAAATGATCACGTTTTTGTTGTCTTTTAAAAACGGCAATAAACGAATGACTTCTTCGGTTTCGCCTGAGTTCGATAAGGCCACAAATACATCCTCAGGCGAAACCATACCCAAGTCCCCGTGAAACGCTTCACCTGGGTGCATAAAGAAACAAGGCGTACCAGTGCTCGCCAAGGTGGCGACAATTTTGGTACCAATTAAACCCGACTTACCCATGCCGCACACCACAACACGGCCATTAGATTTTAAAATGGCGTCAACACTCAGCTCGAATTGCTCATCCAATAACAGCGATAAATTTTCGATGGCTTGGGCTTCAATTTCAAAAACTTGTTTAGCCACTTCAAGATGGTTTTTATGACTCATGCCGTTCGCTCCTAATTGGTGGGGTAAATGGTTTAATAATTGTAACCAAAGGTTAGGTTATAAAACTCGATACCATTATTTTGTTCGTAAATATTGTGGTTGGAATGGTGTTGAACACCGAGCTGCCATTCCCAACGTTTTTTAGTCGAAAAAAAGCCACCGATCGCAAACTGTTCAGAGAAGGTGAAATTGCCACCAAAGTTGCGTACCGAACCGTCTTTATTCTCTAATTTATCAGGTGCAAGAATGCTCACACCAGCCCTTACATCTATGAAATTAGTAATATAAGCAAAAGTGGGCCATTCAAAACGCGCACCCGGCGCAATACCAAATGCATTGCCTTTGTTCGTCATAGATAGACCATCGTCTTTTAAAAACTGCCACGAAGAATAACTGACATCTAAAAATGGACGAATGCTGGATGAAGAGATAAACGGCATGGTCTCGCCCAAGTTATAACGCAAGTTAGCTTCAAGCTGCAGCGCGTCATGGTCTGGGTACCCACCAAAAGTCATGCGAAATGAGTCAGCACCAAATGGATTCGTATAGCCAATTGCACCTAGCGTTGCCCAGGTCGCCCCGCGCCATAATACGCCACCAATATCAGTCGACATGGCTTTAGTCGGCATTAAAATTAAGCTAAATAGAATTGGAAAAACAAAGGCGGACAGGTTTTTTTTCATGATTTTGATGGTCATCTTTAAATTATAGAGTTCAAATTTTGACGGCTTGCGGGTCGCCATTTATATAAGGCTCACCATTATATAAATAAAATTGGTTTTAATGGGATTTTTACCGCCCTTGTTGATGCGTAACTCGTTTGTGTGTGTAAAACGCCTGAATAAGGCTAGGATCGTCTGTTCATTCGCAAAAATCCTGATAAACTTTAGGCTTAATTCCGGGCGTCTTAATGACGTGACTCGTTAAAGGTTATCCAAACGCTATGATTCAAGATTTTTCAAATGCAAAACTATTAGTGGTCGGGGATGTAATGCTTGACCAATATTGGACCGGCAAAGCTGGCCGCATCTCACCCGAAGCACCGGTTCCGGTGGTAAAAGTATCAGGCAATGAAATGCGCGCAGGTGGCGCGGCAAACGTGGCTTTAAATGTATCAGCCTTAGGTGCGCAAGTGCATTTAATGGGCATTATTGGTCAGGATGTTTCTGGTAAACAATTAGATGAAGTTTTGCAGAAAGCGCAAGTTAAGTGCGACTGGGTTTATTGCGAAAGCGGTACGATTTGCAAATTGCGAGTATTAAGTCATCATCAACAATTGATTCGGATGGATTTTGAACAGCCGATTGCGGCCGTCTCAGCCAAGGCATTAGCTGACTTGGTAGTTCAAAAGGTCGCGCAATTTGACGCGCTGGTGTTGTCCGATTACGCGAAAGGTTCATTGCAATATATTGAGACTATGATTGAAGCCGCTCGTGAAGCCGGTGTGCCGGTTTTGATAGATCCAAAAGGGCAGGATTTTAGCCGCTACAAAGGTGCGACCTTGATTAAACCAAATCAATC
>NZ_DATCSL010000038.1:0-6500 GCF_036568485.1 Thiomicrospira sp. | reverse complement strand
TTGAAAGAACATGCATTTTTTGTAGTGAGTGCGCACCGTGAGGAAAATGTTGATTCAGAAAAGAACTTTGTAAAATTGGTCGAGTCGCTTAATACAGTTGCAGAAACTTATCAAATGCCGGTGATTGTTTCTACACACCCTAGAACGCAGAAACGCGTCGATGCTTTGGGTGTTAAGTTCCATGAACATGTTCGCTTGCTTAAGCCGTTAGGTTTTATGGATTACAACAAGCTTCAATTATCTGCCAAAGCGGTGTTATCTGATAGCGGTACGATTAATGAAGAGTCATCAATTTTAAATTTTCCTGCTTTAAATTTACGCGAAGCGTATGAGCGCCCGGAAGGGATGGAGGAAGGTGCTGTGATGATGGTTGGGGTTAATAGTGACCGTCTTTTACAAGCGTTGGCCATTTTGGACAAGCAGCCGCGAGGTGATGATCGATTGCTGCGTTTGGTCGATGATTACTCAATGCCAAATGTCTCCGATAAAATTGTGCGCATTATTCATAGTTACACCGATTATGTGAATCGCGTGGTTTGGAAGAAGTATTGATGCATCTTCTGGTTATTAGTGATGATTATTTGCCAGATAGTACGCGTGTGCATGCCAAGATGTTGCATGAGTTGGCGCTTGAGTTAAAGGCTCGAGGGCATGAGGTTACGGTACTAACACCAGGCAAGGCTTCGCAATCTACAAAGTTAGTTAAAGCGTCATTGGATGGTATTGGTGTTTGGCGGTTTCGCTCCGGTCCTGTAAAAGATGTATCCCGTGTTAGGCGTTTAGTTAATGAAAGTTTGTTGTCTTTTAGGGCGTGGCAAGCGGTCAGGCCAGAGCTGAGTTCGATGAAAGTCGATGGTGTTGTGTATTACTCACCATCGATTTTTTTTGGCTTTTTGGTAGCTAAATTAAAACGGCATTTTAATTGCAAGGCTTATTTGGTGTTGCGGGATTTGTTCCCGCAATGGGCGATTGATGAAAAAATGATTGGCGAGCATTCACCTGTTACCTATTATTTGAGGTTTTTTGAAACAAGGAATTATCAGGCGGCAGACCGAATTGGTTTGATGTCTGAGAAAAATGTTGAAGTGTTTCAGAAATTACAGCCGTGGTTTAGGAATGTTGAAGTTTTACGCAATTGGGTAGCTATAGAAAGTAATGTTAGTTTTCAGCCTCATTGGCGAGCGCAATTAGGGCTGCAAGATAAAGTGATTCTGTTGTATGGCGGTAATATCGGCAAGGCGCAGGATATGCCTAATTTAATGCGTCTGGCTCATTCGCTTAAGGATGAAGCGAATGCACATTTTGTGATCGTTGGGCAGGGCGAGAGTTTTCAAGAAGTTAAGACTTTTATTGATGAAAAGGCTTTAACGAATGTGACTTTGATACCTTCTATTTCTCAAGACGAATTTAAAGTGTTGTTGTCTGAAGTGGACATTGGTTTGTTTTCGTTGGCTCGCTCTCATACGGCGCATAATTTTCCAGGCAAGATTTTAGGTTATATAGCGAATCATTTACCGATTCTAGGAAGTGTCAATCCTGGCAATGACTTAATGCCCATGATTAATGATCATCAAGCAGGTTTTGTATTTGAGAATGGTGATGATGCTGCTTTGTTAAGGTCTGCTAGAGATTTGATTGTGTCTTTTGGTTTGCGTAAGCAGTGTGGTGAAAATGCTCGTCAGCTTTTAGAAAGTCACTTTTCTGTGGAATCAGCGGCGGATAAGGTTTTGACTGTTTTTGAAGACAATTCAATCAGAGATGGAATATGAAAACGTTTTTAACGGGGACAACGGGGTTTGTAGGTTCGGCTTTGCTTCAGCGCTTTGTTGCAGACGAGGTTGAGGTTACCGCTTTGGTGCGCAATGAATCAACTGGGTTGCCGGATGGGGTTGAGAAGGTTGTGGTTGATCTTGCAAACTTATCAAACATCAACTCTGAGTTTTTGAATGGTGTTGATGTGGTAGTTCATGGGGCGGCGCGGGCGCATATTATGCGGGATGAGGTGGCTGATCCTTTAGCGGAATATCGCAGGGTGAATCGTGATGCAACTTTAGCTTTGGCGCGTTTGGCGGCGGAGGTTGGGGTTAAGCGGTTTGTGTTTGTAAGTTCGGTTAAGGTGAATGGTGAGATGACCAAACCTGGTGAGGCTTTTATCTCAGAGGTTACTCAACCTCCTATAGATCCTTATGGTTTGTCTAAGTATGAAGCCGAACAGGGGTTGTTAGAGATTGCTCAAGAAACTGGCATGGAGGTGGTGATTATTCGTCCTCCTCTAGTTTATGGGCCGAATACTAAGGGCAATTTTGCGACGATGGTGAATTGGGTTCGCAAGGGTATTCCTTTGCCTTTCGGTGCGGTGAGTAATGCGCGTTCGTTGGTGGCATTGGATAATCTGGTCGATTTCATTGCGCTGTGTGCAGACTGTGCGTGCTCGCCAAAAGCAGCAAATGAAGTGTTTTTGATTTCGGATGGTGTGGATGTGTCCACCTCTGAGCTGTTGCGCAAGGTGGCGAAAGCATTTGGCGTGAAGTCGTGGTTATTGCCAGTGCCTGTGGGGTTGATGAGGTTTGTGGCACGTTTGTTGGGTAAAGGAGCGGTGGCGGATCGATTATTTGGTAATTTGCAAGTGGATAGTTCTAAAGCACGAGACCTGTTGGGTTGGAAACCGGTGGTGACAATGGATGAGGCACTAGAAAGAATGTTTAAAGGTAAGGATTTATGATTCGGTTTTTTGATGTGGTGTTTTCATTAGCAGGCCTGCTGGTTGGATTTCCGGTATTAGTGGTTTTATACGTGATTGGTTTGTTTGATACCGGTTCACCGTTGTTTTTTCAACAGCGTGTGGGGCGGCATCAAAAGCCGTTTACGTTGGTTAAGTTTCGCACGATGAAGGTTGATACTGCATCAGTGGCGACGCATTTGGCGAGTTCGGCTTCGATTACGAAGTTTGGGGCGTTTTTGCGCCGCACTAAGTTGGATGAGTTACCGCAATTGTGGAATGTATTAAAAGGTGAGATGAGTTTGGTTGGCCCTAGGCCTGGTTTGTTTAACCAAGAAGAGTTAACGTCGGAGCGTGATGCGTTTGGCGTGTTTGCGGTGCGCCCAGGCATTACCGGTTTGGCGCAAGTGAGTGAGATTGATATGTCTACCCCCGCGTTGTTGGCTGAGACCGATGCTAGGATGATTGCTTCGCTTAGTGTGAAGGATTATTTTAAGTACATTTTTATGACGGTATTGGGTAAGGGTGCTGGGGATCGAGTCAAAGGTTAGCATTTAGAGTTGCAATACACCGTGTCATGCTGAGTAAAATGAAGAATCTTTGAGGTTTGCACAGTCGGTAGGAGATTCAGGCTTCGCGCTGACTTCGTTTCTTCACTGCGTTCAGGATGACAGGTTAATTTTGGCTTGTGAATATTGATTCTGTCAGGCTACAATGTTTACCATCAAGGAGTTGGAGCGAAAGTTATGCAAGCAGAAATTTTATTTAAAGAGGCTTTACATCTTTCTCCGATCGATAGGGTTAAGTTAGTGGAATTGTTGATGGACAGTTTTACTTCGAAGCCTGTTGATGAACACGAACAAGCTTGGGCGACTTATGCAGAAAGTGTTTGCGATGAGGTGGACGCAGGCGCAACTCTGCATAGTCTCGATTCGGTAATGCGTGAGCTTAATCAGTGAAAATTTTTGTTACTGAACAGGCTCGTCGTTCTTTGTTGGGTGCGCGTGACTTTTATAATAATGAGCTTGATGGGCTTGGTTATGAACTGGTTCACGAGTTTCTCGCTGCTTTATCTCGTATTCAAGCTTATCCAGAAGCGTGGACACCACTTTCAAAGCGTACTCGCCGTTGTTTAATGCATCGGTTTCCGTATTCTGTGATTTTTAGAATTGTTAAGTCAAAAAGTGAACTTCAGATTATTGATTTGATGCATCAAAAGCAAAAACCTCGATTCTGAGATTTCGGACAATAAATTGAATGAGGCATTGGTGTTGATTACCAGGCCTGGTGGTATGATTTCTCTAATCAAATTAATCTATAAGTATTTTTATGAAAATAGTTCGTCAATTAGTGGATTTGCCGCGTTGGGCTAAGCGCACGGTTTCGGTCTCGCTGGATGTTGTGGGGCTTTTGTTTGTTGCCGTGTTGGCGATTTGGTTGCGCTTGGGTGATGCGGTGTTTCCAGTTACGGCTTACTATGCCGCCATTCTTTTATTGCCCTTTCTAGCGATTCCGGTATTTATTAATCAAGGTTTGTATCGTGCGGTGATTCGTTATATCGGCTCGCGGTTTGCGGTGACGGTATTTGTCGCGGTGTCGGTGGTGTTTGCCGTTTGGGCGGCGGCGATCTTTATGTTGGATCTTAAGTATCCACGTTCGTCGATTGTGATTAGCTGGTTGTTGGCCTTGTTGTTTATTGCGGTGACACGGATGAGTATGCGCTGGCTGTTAACCCAGGGTGTAAAAAGCTCGTTTGGTCGCAAGCGGGTGGTGATTTTTGGCGCGGGTTCGTCTGGTCAGCAGTTGTTAAACGCGATTGTGCGTATACCTGGTTTAAAGGTCGTGGGCTTTATTGATGATGATAAGGCGTTAAAAAAACACGTTATTGGCTCGGTTAAGGTTTATGGCCGGTCGGATTTGCAGCGTTTGATTAATGATTATGATGTGTCGGAAGTGTTTTTGGCGATTCCGTCTTTACGCGCTTCGCGTCGTAAGGCCATTTTGGAATGGCTAGAGCCTTATCCAGTTAAGGTGTCCACTTTGCCGGGTATGGATGAAATAGTAGCGGGCAAGGTTAGTTTTTCGGACATTCGTGAAGTTGAGATTGAAGATTTGTTGGGGCGCGATTGTGTGCAGCCGGTTCAGACTTTGTTGGATCGTTGTATTAAAGATCAGGTGGTGATGGTGACGGGCGCGGGTGGTTCGATTGGTTCGGAGTTATGTCGTCAGATTTTAAAGCAGCAACCCAAAGAGTTGATCCTGTTTGAGGTCAGTGAGTTTGCGCTTTATAACATTGAACATGAGTTGCGCTGTTATCCTGAATTAAGCAAGAGTCGTTTAACGCCGATTTTGGGTAGTGTGTTGGATGAACGTAAGTTGGCTCGGGTGTTTGTGAAGCGTAGTGTGAATACGGTTTATCACGCGGCGGCTTATAAGCATGTGCCGATTGTGGAACACAATATTCAGGAAGGCATTTTTAACAATGCGTTTGGCACGCATGTATGTGCGAAAGCGGCGGCGGAAAATGGCGTGCGTAACTTTGTGTTGATTTCGACCGATAAGGCGGTGCGCCCAACTAACTTTATGGGCGCAAGCAAGCGTTTAGCCGAAATGGCGTTGCAAGCTTTGCAGGTTGAATATTCTAAAACCCGCTTTTTGATGGTGCGGTTTGGCAATGTGCTGGGGTCGTCGGGTTCGGTTATTCCATTGTTCAGAAAACAGATCGCTGAAGGTGGACCGGTTACGGTTACTCACAAAGACATTACACGTTACTTTATGACGATTCCAGAAGCCGCGTCTCTAGTGATTCAGGCCGGTTCGATGGGCGTGGGTGGTGATGTGTTTTTGTTGGATATGGGCGAGCCAGTTAAAATCGACCAGTTAGCGCGCCGCGTGATTAAGCTGTCCGGTTTGGATGTGGTAGACGAGCAGGGCAACGGCGATATAGAGATTCAATATTCTGGTCTGCGCCCAGGTGAAAAACTGTATGAAGAGTTGCTAATTGGCGAAAACGTCGATGGCACCGACCACCCACGCATTATGAAAGCCCACGAAGACTTTATCCCTTATGCGCAGTTAACCGAAGCCTATATTGAGCTGGAAGCGAAACTTGAAAGCTACGATTATGATGCGGTGTTGGTGTTGTTAAAACAGCTGGTACATGGCTTTAACCATACGTCAGGTATTGTGGATTACTTGTATGGACAAGAAAAAGCTGGTTCTGAGTCTTTAATAAAGCTGGTTAAATAAATACCGATTATTATCCTGAACGCAGTGAAGAATCTTGTGAGTAGGTGCACAATCGGTGGGAGATTCAGGCTTTGCGCTGACTTCGTTTCTTCACTATGTTCAGGATGACAGCGGACATCGTGGGGTTGGTCGGATGTTGGTAAATACTAGGATAAAACTTCATGCAATTTGTTGAGCAAGCCATTGAAGGTGTTTTTTTGATTAAGCCGCGCTGGTTTAAAGACGAGCGCGGTTTTTTTATGGAGACATTGCGCGAAGCGGCTTTGAATAAGGCTTTGGGTTATGACGTGCATTTTGTGCAGGAAAACGAGTCGGGTTCGAGTTTTGGTGTGTTACGAGGTTTGCATTATCAGCAAGGAAGGTTTGCACAAGCTAAATTGATTCGGGTATTGCAAGGCTGGGTGTTAGATGTAGTGGTGGATTTAAGGGTGGGCAGCAAAACCTTTGGTCAACATCTGGCAATAGAATTAACGGCAGAATCCGCTGAGCAGGTGTTTATTCCGAAGGGGTTTGCGCATGGGTTTGTGGTGTT
>NZ_DATCSL010000037.1:0-18418 GCF_036568485.1 Thiomicrospira sp. | reverse complement strand
GTAATTTCGAGCTTAAGCTGGCCGGGTTGAAGTTGGAAATGCTCTAACCAATAACTAACCTTGCTTACAAAATCCGCCTGACGTAACTGACGCACGCTGATATTAGCCGACAGAGTTAAATGCGTAAGCGAAGGCTGGTTTTTCCATTCACTTAATCGGCGACAGGTTTGCTCCAATACCCAGTCGCCGATTTCGATAATCAAACCACTGTCTTCAGCAATCGGAATAAATTGTGCCGGCGAAATCAAACCTTGTTGGGGATGACGCCAACGAATCAAGACTTCCGCCCCACTGATTTGATTTTGTTCATTAAGTTGCGGCTGATAATAAAGTTCAAGCTGTTTGTGCTCAATCGCATAACGCAAATCGTCTTCTAACTTTAAGCGATGTTCTAAAGCTTCTTGCATCTCAGGGTCGAACAAACGGATGGTATTACGCCCCGCATGCTTGGCTTGATACATCGCACTGTCGGCATTTTTTAATAATTCATCCAAACTGATTTGATGACCTCGGAATAAAGCCACCCCAATACTCGGACTGCTAAAGTGTTCATAACCATTTAAGTAATAAGGTCTGTTTAAACAATCACGAATACCTTCGGCTAGATGTTCCATTTCCAAGGAGGCTTTTTGCTCATCTCGGCTTAACTCTTCATACAAAATCACAAATTCATCGCCACCCAAACGCGCAATAGTGTCAGATTCACGCGACTGTTTACTCAAGCGTGCCGCCACTTCCAATAACAGCATATCGCCGACATCGTGACCCTTGGTATCGTTGAGGGTTTTAAAATTGTCCAAATCAATAAACAACAGCGCACCATAATGGCGTGTACGCGCACTGATTGCTTGGGCGTGTTCAATGCGCTCTACCAGTAATCGGCGGTTTGGCAACTCGGTGAGTGGATCATAAAAGGCGAGTTTTCGAATTTGCTCTTCATCTTCTTTGCGCTGAGTAATATCCAAAAACGCCCCCACATAATGGGTCACGCGATTTTTTTGATCATATACCGCGGTAATGGTGAGCCATTCGGCATAGAGTTCGCCATCTTTACGTCGGTTCCAAATCTCGCCTTTCCAACTGCCATTGGTCTTGAGGCTTTGCCACATTTTTTGATAAAACTCTTTGGTTTGACGCCCCGAACTTAAAATCGCTGGTGTTTGCCCTATTACCTCGTGAGGTTGATAACCTGTCAGACGAGAAAAGGCTTTATTCACTTTAAGAATTTTGCCTTGTGGGCTGGTGATGGTAATGCCTTCTTGCACATCAAACGCGGTCGCCGCTATGCGTAACTCTTCGCGGTTGCGTAACACGGAAAATAAGGTCCAGCCCAACAGAATAATTAAAATCGTGGTCACCGAAACATTATTCACCAAATCCTGATTCAATCCGTCCAACAAAGGCGCGGGCGATAAGGCAACCAAATAAGCCGCGTTATGCCCCTCTATATCGTTAATCGCCAAAAAGCTTGCCACCTGATAGTGACCATTTAAACGAAAGGGTAAGGCAAAACTCTGCCCCAGCTCCATGTTGCGCAACACTTGCGTATCGGTGCGTAAGGCTTCACCCGCTTGATGGGCATAATCGGTCAAATCGGTAGAGGCATTAGGTAACTTTTGCTCTGGATTTTCTTGCAACCAGGCCTGGTTAAATAAACTCGGCACATAATAGGATTTGTAGCCCTCAAATACCGCCGCTTGCACGCGCCAATTGAGCACTAACGCATATTCACGCGAACTATCCAGCATGGCAATGTCTTTGCGCAAGGTTTCAAAAGCGTTACTGAACTCGACAGAGCCTAGATGCTGACCTTGATAAATAATCGGATAAATACTGCGAAAGCCCGGTAAAACCCGTCCTAGTTCAAAACCAGAAGTTGGCTTTAAATGGGTGTTAGATAAACGGAAAGATTCACGCAAACTGGTTAAATCATCACCATATTCAAGCGGCGAGTGCATACGCAATAAACTCACATTGCTGGGTAGAGTAAATTGGAATTGATGCACCCCTTGCTGCGCAAGCTGATCGTAAACCGGTTTTAATTGTTTAAAAAGTGCCGAACGAGCTTGATCTCGTTTGGCTGGAATTTGTGCTTTTTTTAAGAGCTCTAGAATCGCCGGTTGCATAATATAAGTTTGAAAATAGGCGTCCTTGCCGCGTTGCTGCAACTGCTGAACTGCGCGCCAAGTCACATTTAAGTCGGCAATTTGGCGTTGAGTGTAATTGCGCTGTTCAACGTCGACACGATAGGTGAAATAATACACACCCAATCCCCAGACGGTGATCAACAATAACCCTATTAAAATGGCTAAACGTTTAGTCGACACGCTTTCTCCCATTCGCCAGCATTTCGCTCCCTCTATGCAATTTAAACTCCACCTGTATTTACACCAAAAATTTTAAATTTATTATACAGTCCAATGATTGTAAAAAAATGGATTATAGCCCAGCCCTCGCAACCAAAAATTTGACCTGCCACTTATGCCGCCATTAAGATAAAAAACCATCTCACTTCTTATTTAAAGGCAAGTTTATGTATAACCAAGCCAGAACCGGTCTGCTCAAAGGCATGAACCCTCTTTTAACCATTTCATCCATTGTGATGATTGGTCTGGCTTTGGGGCTGGTTGGCTTTTATACCCAGCAAAGCGCCCATGTGATTTATGGCTTGCGCGATATCTTAAACCCGTTTTTAGAATGGTATTACGTTGCGTTGGTGGCGTTTATGTTGTTTTTTATGATTTGGTTGGGCGTGGGGCGCTTTAAAAATGTCCGGCTAGGTAATGATGACGAACAACCCGAGTTCAGCTTTTTTTCTTGGATCAGTATGTTATTTGCCGCCGGTACGGGTATCGGCATTTTGTTTTGGTCGGTGGCGCAACCGATTATGCAGTTTCAAATTAACCCCTTTATGGATCAAGGCTTAACCCCCGAAGCGGCGGTGATCGCAATGCGTTTGTCGTTTTTTCATTGGGGCATTAATGGTTGGGCCATTTTCTCATTTGTCGCCTTGGTGATGGCCTACTTTGCGTTTCGACACAATTTACCACTGACGGTTCGCTCCACCTTGTATCCACTGCTAGGCGATCGAGTACGTGGCCCGATTGGCGATATGATTGACTTATTAGCCGTTTTTGCCACCGTGTTTGGTATCGCCACCACTTTGGGCTTAGGTATCCAACAAATGAATGCCGGGCTAAATCAGGTATTTGGTCTGGTGGATTCTTTGCAACTGCAACTCACCGTTATCGCGGTAATTATGGGGATTGCCACCTTCTCGGTTTTATCAGGCGTTAATCGCGGTGTGCGATTATTGTCCGAACTTAACTTTTGGTTAAGTTTGATGGCGGTCATCTTTATGTTGTTATGGGGGCCAACCCAATATTTAATTGGACTGACGCTTGAAGCCACTGGCGATTATATTCAAAACCTGATTCGCATGACCTTCCACACAAATGTCACCCACGGTAGTAGTTGGCAAGCCGATTGGACTGTGTTTTTCTGGGGTTGGTGGTTAGCCTGGTCACCCTTTGTGGGGATGTTTATTGCCCGAATCTCTCGTGGCCGTAGCTTTCGAGAATTTGTGGCCGGTGTTTTGTTAGTGCCCACCGGTATCACGATTATATGGATCGGTTTGTTTGGTGGTACCGCGTTATATCAGGAATTATTCGGTCAAGGCGGCGTGATCGAGGCGGTGGATGAAAATGTTTCCACCGCCTTATTTGTGATGATCAATGGCATGGAGTTAGGCGCATTAACGCCTTGGGTGTCGGCGCTATTATTGTTATTAATTGGCACTTATTTAATTACCTCGGCCAATGCTGGCACCCTGGTGATCAATACCATTTTATCGGGCGGCGATATTAACCCACCGGTGATGCATCGTTTTATGTGGGGCGTATTTCTGGCGTTATTAACCGCGGTATTATTGGTTGCAGGTGGGTTGGCGATTTTGCAAGCGGCGGTCATCGCCGCGGCCATGCCATTTTCAATAATTGTGTTAGCGATGATTGCGAGTTTATTACAAGCTCTGAAACAAGAGAAGTTTGCCGCACGCACTGGCGGACGCAGTGTGTCACCGGCTGAACCTTGGATTATTGCTGAAACCGACCAGGATGACGAAAGCCTGTCACTAGAGAAAGTCAAAGCCGCCCATGAAAGGTTAGAAACACGCTCAGATGCCGACGAAACCAGCCTGGCTGACGAGAAAAAGCTCTAACACATATAAAAGCCGTGATTACTCAGGTGGGCAGGCCGAATCTTTATTTGGTTCGCGTTCAGCTCGCAGGCTCAGTAAATGTTGCTTACCCTTTGCACGCTGAGCCCGCACCACATCAAGCTTATTTTGTATATTTTCGCGTGTTTCGCTTAAAGACGCCTCGTCTAACTCGGCGATCAGCTCTTGTTCTTTTTGCTTTAATTGCTTCAGTATTTTGCGCAGAGATTTTAAATCTTTGCGCTGTTGTTGAAGATCTTCGTCAAAAAAAGCCATCAGCTTTTTAAGCATTTTCTTTAGTTTCATCGCCGTCTCCTTGCGTTTGACGCGAAATAAACAAGATAAAACTTACGAGCTTGCGCTAGCCAGCACCTAAGTGTTTTGCGCTTTTGCGAGTGATTCTATTTCCTGACTGTCGAGCGCGAGGGTTTGCGAACTGCGTAAATCCGGGTCCACCAACAAGGCTCGTGCGGCTTTAATTAAATTATTGGCCATGTCCATAACATAACCCTCATCGTTCATCACCGAGGTCGCAACTTGGGCTTGAATATGGTGACTACGAATCAATTCATCCAGGTTATCCATTAATTGCTGACTGGCCTTTTCTTGTGCCAGTGTAAGCGCATCTAAAGACAAGGAGGTGACATTTTCAGGGTTTTTCAAAATATCGCGCAACTCACGCAGCAGTTTCGCAACCTGCAAACGCATGGCGTCATACTGCTCACGCACCGCCAATTGACTCGACACACCATAACGTGACAAGTTTTTATGCATGTGCTTCATCGCCTTAGTGGCTTCGACAATACTGCGACTGGCTTGACGTAAAACATAAAGTTCTTCGGTGGCCTCGCGCGTGAGTTCGCGAGTTTGCGCTTCGCCAATAAAACCGACAATCGCACTATGCAAACTTTTGATTTTGTTTTCATAAGCGTCATCCAAATCCAGCGGCATAATACGGCGCGTGTATTTAACCGCATCAACCAATGGTTCTTCGGAGTCAATCACCGCACGCCGTAAACTAATGCCATGGGCTAATAACCCATAAGCATTATCAAACAAATGCTGCACCTCTTTACGCACCGCACTGACCGATGTTGAAGGGGTTTCCAGCGCATCCGGATACAAATACAAGGGTTGCTCTGACCCCTTGGGCACAAAGTTGATATACCGAATCAATGCGGCTTCTAACTTATATAAGAAAGGCCATAACAACATCACACCTAACAAGTTAAATAGAGTGTGGAATAACGCCAGTTTTAATAGATAGTTATCATCATTAATGCCCATCCAAGCCGCCATATGATCAACCAACCAAATAAACTGGTTAATAAAGCTAATCGCTACCAGCGCCGTAATCACATTAAAAGCAACGTGAGCGGCGGCTAAACGTTTGCCGCTTAGGTTAGCAGCCAGACCGCCCATTACAGTGGTAATGGTGGTGCCTAAATTTGCACCAATCGCTAAGGCCAAGGCGTTCTCATAACTCACTTGACCGGTAGCGAGGGCGGCAATAATCACTAACAAGGTGGCATGGCTGGACTGCATAATCACCGTCACCACCATGCCAATTAAGGTAAACAACAACACACCCACCAGGCCTGGTAATGCGTATTGCGCTAAGTTTACACCTGACTGAAACACCTCAAAGCCGGATTTCATGTAATGAATACCGAGGAATAAGAAGCCAATCCCTAACAACACATAACCTAAGCCTTTCAGGGTTTTATGTTTTTGCATGAATAGAATCACACCAAACACAATCGCCGGCATGGCATAAGCACCAATATCCACCTTTAGACCAAAGCCGGCAATCAGCCACGCGCCGGTGGTGGTGCCAATATTGGCGCCCATAATAATGCCGATACCCGCCGCCAAGGTGATCATTTCGGCGCTCACAAACGAGATTGTAATCAGCGATACTAACGAACTTGACTGCATCAAGGTGGTCGCGGTCATGCCAAACGTCACACTTTTCCACGACTGGCTGGTTGATAAGCGCAACAAACTTTCCAGTGTGCCGCCAGTAAAGGCTTTAAAGCCTTCTTCTAAACACACCATGCCAAACAAAAACAGCGCAATCCCAGCCGCGATTTCTTTAAAGTCTGGACTTAACCAAAAGCCATAAGCCAACAAAAGCAAAATAACTGGAAACAAAAAACGTTTTAGCATGGTGTGTTCTCAATAAAAGACGTCAAAAAACCAGCGTATCAGGCATTCGATACCAAGGCTTGGGCTAAACGATCGACCGCTGGATAGTCAATTTTACCCGTTCCAAGTAATGGAATATGATCCACCACCAAAATACTTTTTGGCATCGCCAGCTCACTTAAGCCGGCTTCGCGTATTGCTTGCATCACTTGTTGTTTGCTGAGTTCGGCTTCATCGGTCACCAGAGCCAAACGCTCGCCCTTGTGCGGGTCAGGCAAACGCACCGTAACCGCTTGTCCTTGATGACAATAAGGCGCAATCGCACTTTCAACCGCCGCTAAAGACACCATTTCGCCACCAATTTTGGCGAAACGTTTGGCGCGCCCTAGAATATACACAAACCCGCGTTCATCTATTTGCACAATATCACCGGTATCATGCCAACCATCGGTAGGCGGTACCAACACGCCCGGATTATCGGCCATAAAATAGCCCAGCATAATGTTTGGACCTTTCACCCATAAACGCTGACCTTCCACCAGGCCTGGTATGGGCTCTAAACGATATTCGACCCCTGGCACAAACTGGCCAACACTGCCATGCTGGCACATTTGCGGAATATTGACCGCCAACACAGGTGACGTTTCCGTCACCCCATAACCTTCAAAAATCGGTTTATGAAATTGATCGGCATACAAACGGCGTGTATCTGGTTTGAGTTTTTCTGCCCCCGCAACTAAGGCATCAATACTGTAAAAATCATACGCATCGGCTTGACGCGCATAACCGTTATAAAAGGTATCGGTAGCAAAAAACAAACGTGCATTGGTCTGATAAATTCGCTCGGGAATCACATGGTAATGTAATGGCGACGGATGTAATTCAACCCGTGCGCCTTTTAACAAGGGCCATAACAAACCAGCCGTTAAACCAAAACTATGAAAAGTCGGCAAGGCATTAAATACGCCATCGTTTGGTAATAAAGCAAACATCGCACTGATTTGTTCTACATTACTTATCAAGTTGTTATGCGATAACACCACCGCTTTGGGCGCGCCTTCTGAACCCGAAGTAAATAAAATCACTGCGGGTTTATGTGCATCCACCAGGCCTGGTAGTCTATGTTTAGAGCGCATTAGGGCACGTAATTTAGTGCCCAGTCCAATCTGCTCGCGAATGTCCTCTAAATACACCAGTTCAACTTGTTCGGCCAAAGACTCGGCTAAATCTTCTAGACCCGCCAGCTCAATAAATTTGCGCGAGGTTAATACTGTTTGCAATTGCGCGGTTTTACAAGCCGATTTTAACGCCTGTTCGCCTGCGCTAAAATTCAACAGGGCGGGCACTTTGCCATAAGCCTGCAAGGCAAAAAAGGTCGCCGCCATCCCCGCCACATTGGGTAACAATACGCCAATGTGCTTTTGTTGCTCGTAAGCTTCAGACAAAGCGAAGCCAAGCACTCGTCCGGCTAACACCAACTTACTTAAACTTAATTGATTGCCCTGCGCATCGGCAACGGAATAATGGGTTTTCGGATAGGTTTTTTGCGCCTCTAACAAAGCTTGCCACAGACTTTTAGGCTGATAAGACGCGCTAAACTGTGCATCTCGCATAATTTTATACAGAGTTTGTTTTAATAAGGCATGACGTTGGTGTGCCTTAAGCTCACTGGGAACGGATAAACTCTGTGCAGGTAAAATCGTGATGCGAATTTTGGGAAACCAACGCCGCCAAGTCCAGCGGACTCGGCCATCTAAATAGGATTGTTTACTGTATTGCGCGCCTTCAATCTGCACCGGTAAAATCGCGGCGTTGGTTTTACTGGCCACCAAGGCGGTGCCTTCATAAACCTTCATTAAACCACCGGTGGTGCTAATGCGACCTTCAGGGAAAATCATGCCTTGTTTACCGGCTTTAAGCGCCTGAATCATATGTTTAGCGGCGAGCGGGCTTTGCATATCAACTTCAATAAAGTCCGCCATTTTTAAAATCCAACGTTTCCAACCGCCGGTGTGGCTGGCATGAATCATAAAGTGGGTACGACCTGGAATAAATAAGTCGATCAATGGGCCATCTAACAGGGATTGATGGTTGGCGACAATTAACAACGGCTGGCGAGCTTGATCCACCGCATCATAATGCGCCAAACCGCGCACCTCAACCCGATACAAAAGTTTAAACAGCCATTTAAAAATCCACTTCATAAACCTGCCTTTTTTTATCTTGAATAGATTGGGCTTAGCCTAGCAAATTAATACGCTGTCGCCAGCGCTTTTCCCAAAAGGCAAACCCTAACATAATCACAATTAAGCCCGCACCCAGTTGCAACCAATCGCCGCCCAACATATAACCCGCCATAATCGCCAAGGCCGACAGCACCATAAACAAGGCATTCATCACATTATTGAGTGCAAACGCGCGAGCGCGTTGATTGTCTGGTACCTGACGCTGTAGCTGGGTATACAAAGGCACGCAATAAGCGCCGCCTAAAATGGCCAGCCATAACAAGTCAAACACCACCCGATTACCCGGCCATTGGCTAAGATATTCGCGCCAGTTGAGTAACTGCTCAGGCACACTCACCCCGCTGGTCGCCCATAACGCATCCGCCAAAGCCAATGCCATTAAAGCCAATAAATAAGGTTGGTAACGCAACTGAGTACGACCCCGCAAATGCCAGTTAATAATCCAGGCACCCAAACCAAACCCAAAAGCAAATAACGCCATAAACAGCACCGCGACCTGTTCATCGGCGTAAAGATAGTCTTTCACCCAAACCGGAAACTGGCTGAGCAAGGAGGCACCAATAAACCAGAAAAACGAAATCGACACTACAATAAAACCACGCCCATCCGCAAAGCCCTTAAACACCTCTTTATAAGGCGACCACCAAGCCTTTATACCCCCTTGCGGGGTGTGGTGGTTTACATTATCGCTTAACGGATGTGGATTTAAATCCACTTGGCGACTAGCGGCATAACCTATTAAAGCAAAACTAATCATTAAGCTGCTCACCCAAATCAAACCCTGCTCACCTAATATTAAAAACCCACCTAATAAGGTGCCGAGCAAAATTGCGGCAAAAGTCGAACCACTAAACCAAGCATTGGCTTGCATTAACTGATTTGAAACCACCTGCTCGGGCAAAATCGAATATTTAATTGGCCCAAAAAATGCCGACTGCACACCCAATAAAAACAATACCGCCAACATAAAACCAATATCGCCACTAAATAAAGCCAGCGAACCTAGTAACATAATCAAAACTTCGGCGAGTTTGATTTTGCGCATTAACCACACCTTATCCCAACGATCCGCCAACTGTCCGCCCCAAGGCGAAAACAAGAAAAACGGCAGAATAAACAAGCCGGCCGCCAAGGTAATGGTTAAGGCGGAATCCGAGTTTTTCATTAAGCGATAGGTAATCAAAATCACCAAGGCGTTTTTAAACAGGTTATCGTTAAACGCCCCCAAAAACTGCACCACAAACAAAGCGAAAAATTGTCGCTGACGAATTAAGTTAACAATATGCGTCATCACTGAATCCTTATAACTAACAAGCCCTAAGCTTTGGTGAGTGGCTCATAACTGATCGAAACCACATAATATATAGCCCGTTTATTTTCTGGTAATTCCACTGTCACCTCATCTTCCACCGATTTACCCAGCAGGGCTTTGGCCACTGGCGAAAATAGCGAAATATCGCCAGCGGTATGCCCCGCTTCCAGCCCGCCCACAATGCGATAAGTATGCAGCTCGCCCTCTTCGTCTTCCAAGGTCACCCAAGCACCAAAATAAATTTTTGACAGATCAGCGGGTCGATCACGCACTACTTTAATGTCTTTTAAATGGCGCTCCAAATAACGCAAACGTCGATCGGTTTCGCGTAACTCTTTCTTACGGTATATATACTCCGCATTCTCCGAACGATCACCTTCTGCGGCGGCATCCGCCAGCGCGCGCACAATTTCTGGGCGTTTCTTTTTCCACAAAAACACCATTTCCGAACTTAAGCGTTGATAACCTTCCGGCGTAATGTAACTCATAGCGATCCTTTTACAGGTTTGATGCGCTTAGTCTAGTAAAGCCCCCAATAGAAAGGAAGCAAAATTACAGTCTCTCCTCCGCAAAGACCTTACAAAACTTGTTAAAAAATAAGCAAATTTTAAGTAATTTATGATTTAATTCACTTAACACGCTAGAAGCAGGCCTGGTGGTTTTACTTAATCGGTTAACCCACCAGGCCTGCTGGCTCAGCCATAAAAGATTGATTAAATGAGGAAATACATGATGAAACGTAAACTTCTTGCTTTGGCGGTAACCGGTGCTTTATCCAGCAGTGCGATGGCGACCACCTTTCATAACCAAGGTTCGGTGCTGGGTTATGGTGATGCCGGTAACAACCACACGATTTTCGCCAACTTTAAAAACCCAGCCTTTTTAGGCGGCGACGACACCAACCGCGAAATCGGCTTAGGCGCGAGCGTGGGGATTGATGCGGAATATAAAGAAGTCGACGGCGTGGGTGATAACTTTGATACGTTGGATGCACGTATTGCTGAGATTGAAGCTAATTTCGCTGGAGATGTTGCTGCAGCTGAGGCTGATATTGAAGAAGCCTTAAATACCTTCTTTCAAAGCAATGAAAACTTAAATATCAATTTAAAAGCCAGCGGTTCGGTACCTTTGGTCGTACAAACCACCAATAACGGCGGTTTTATGTTGGCCGCTTCAGTTACAACCGGCACCAATGCAAAATTTTTACGCACTGGTGATGCAGATGTAACTGTTACACCTGTTGGACCAAGTGATTTCACATATAACTTAAACTCTGAAAGTGCAATGTTATTTAGTGCTTTCCAATTGGCCGAAGTTTCGTTGGCTTATTCAGCCGATTTAAATCGTTTCTTTAAGCCACAAAATGGTCAGGTGAATGCGGGCATCCGTTTAAAAGCCATGTCGGGTCAATTTAACCATTATGGTTTAGAGTTTGATAGCTTCTTAGACAATCAGAACGGGGAATTCGAAGATCGCGTAAGCGATGGTTTAGATGAAGTCACTACCTTTGAAAACACTGAATCTCAGTTTGGCGTGGACCTAGGTTTGCAGTACATCGCGAAAAACTATTTATTGGGTTTGAGCTTAGAAAATATCAACTCACCTAGCTTTAAATACAATATGGCGGATGCGGATACTCAAGCGTTTGCAACCGCGGGCTACTTAGAAGACGAAATTACCTTTGAACCCAAAGCACGTTTAGAAGCCGCAACCTACTCTAAAAACCGTCGTTGGACCTTGGCTGGTTTTTATGACTTAACCAAAACCATGGACATCACTGGTTTAGAAACCAAAAAGGCCGGTGTCGCCGTTTCTTATGCTTCAAACCGTTGGTTCTTGCCTGACTTGCGTGCGGGTTACACCAATGAGTCGGCTGGTAATGAAATGTCACGTATTCACGGTGGTTTAACCATCGGCCCAGTCAGCGTCGACGTCGCGGCAAACTCGTTCGACTTTGGCGAAGATGTAGACAACTCAATCGCCGCTAACGTTTCAGTTGAATTAACCTTCTAAATTTAACGTGAAGGTTAAAAACAAAAACCCGCTTCGGCGGGTTTTTTTATGGCCAACCCACCAGGCCTGGTGGGTTATTAATTAAGCCGCAATGCCCGAATGTCTTAACAAGGCGGCAATATCGGGTTCTCGTCCGCGGAAGGCTTTGAATAACACCATCGGATCAACCGAACCACCGGCGGCTAAAATGGTGTTTTTAAATTTGCGCCCGGTATCCACATCTAAAATGCCTTGTTCTTCAAACAAACTAAACGCATCCGCTGATAAGACTTCCGCCCATTTGTAGCTAAAGTAACCCGCTGCATAACCGCCAGCAAAAATATGGCTAAAGCTATTCGCAAACCGATTGTAGCTCGGCGGTTGAATCACCGAAACTTCGTCACGTACACGCTGAATCACCGCTTGCACCGGCTCAACGGCTTGCGGGTTGTATTCGGCATGCAGTAAAAAGTCGAATAAGGAAAACTCTAACTGACGCACCATCATCATCGCGGATTGGAAATGGCGACTTTGTTTGAGCGATTCAAATAAATCATCCGGTAACGGCTCGCCGCTATCGACATGGCCGGAGATTAAATCCAAACCTTCACGCTCCCAACAAAAGTTTTCCATAAATTGCGACGGTAATTCGACGGCATCCCAAGGCACACCGTTAATACCGGAAATGTCCATATGCTCCATTTCAGTCAACATATGATGCAAACCGTGACCAAATTCGTGGAATAAGGTCGTGACTTCATCATGGGTTAAACAAGCGGGTTTTGAGCCAATCGGTGGCGTAAAGTTGCAAATTAAATGCGCGACCGGCACTTGTAATTGGCCACTCGGGTGACGCCAGCGCGTTTGTACCGTGTCCATCCAAGCCCCGCCACGTTTGTTTTCTCGTGCATACAAATCTAAATAAAACCCGGCGACCAATTCGTCTTGCTCATTTCTTAATTCATAAAAACGCACATCCTCATGCCAAACCGAGGCCCCACTCACTTGCAGGGCTTTGACGCCAAACAGGCGTTCGACGATTTTAAACAAACCGCCTAAAGTTTGTTCGACCGGAAAATAAGGTTTTAACACCTCTTGTGACAGGCTTAAACGCTGTTGTTTGAGTTTGTCGCTGACATAAGTTATGTCCCAAGGTTGCAAGTCGGTTAAACCTAATTGGCTGTTAGCATATTCACGCAAATGGGTTAAGTCTTGCTGGGCTTGAGGCTTGGCTTGGCGTGCTAAATCGCGCAAAAAGCCAATCACTTGATCGGTAGATTCCACCATTTTCGTCGCCAATGAACGCTCGGCATAATTGTTAAAGCCCAGCAATAACGCCAATTGGTGACGGAGTTGACGAATCTCATCGATATTGGCGCTGTTATCGAATTCGGTATTGTCGGCTTGATCGGATGCCCGCGTCGAAAACGCGCGATAAACCTGTTCACGTAATTCGCGATTATCGGCATAAGTCATCACCGCCAAGTAACTGGGAAAATCCAAGGTCACACGCCAACCATCGAGCTGTTTTTGTTGGGCGTATTGTTGCAATAAACCCAGCGCCGATTCAGGCAAACCGGCTAACTCATTTGCATCGATGATGTGTTTTGACCAGGCCTGGGTGGCTTTTAAAACCTGGTTGCCAAATTGGCTAGAAAGCTGGGATAAACGCTGGCTGATTTGTTTATATTCCGCTTGTTGCGCGGGCGCAAGCGCGATGCCGGACAAACGAAAATCACGCAACGCATTATCCACCACTTTTTTCTGCGCAATATTTAAGTTTGCATAAGCGGAACTTTTCGCCAGCGCTTCAAAACGCGCAAACAGCGCTTGGTTTTGGCCAACTTCGGTATGGTATTCGGTAACTTTTTGCAAACATGCATCGTAGGCCGCGTGCCAATCATCGGCATTGCGCACCGAGTCCAAATGCCCAATCGGCTCCCAAATGGATTCAAAACCATGCTCAACTTGCTCCATGGGCTCAAGCAGATTTTGCCAACTGGGGGCTTCATCACAGGCAACAATTTGCGCCAATTGTTGACGACTGTCAGCCAATAGCTGATCGACTTTGGCTTCGATTTGATCGGCTTTTAGGGCGTTAAAATCGGGTAACACATCCACTAGGCGACTGGTTTGCATAAGATTCCTTTTATTCTTTAGATCCACATTCATTGCACAAGATTATAACGCATGTCGCCTGAACCACCAGGCCTGGTACTTGACTGAAATAAGAGGTAAATTCGCACTCTGCTGTTAAAACGAGTAGAATGCGCGCTCACCTTTGATTTAACAGGAAATAATGCTTTGATCTCTACCGCGAATATCACCATGCAATTCGGCGAAAAGCCGCTATTTGAAAACATCTCGATTAAATTTGGCGGCGGTAACCGCTATGGCTTAATTGGCGCAAATGGCTGCGGTAAGTCCACCTTTATGAAGATTTTAGGCGGCGATTTGGAGCCTAGCGCGGGTCAAGTGATGCTCGATCCCAACGAACGTTTGGGTAAGTTGCGTCAGGATCAATTTGCTTACGAAAGCTTTAGCGTGATTGATACCGTGATCATGGGCCACAGCGAACTTTGGGAAGTAAAAAAAGAGCGTGATCGCATTTATAGCTTGGCGGAAATGTCAGAAGAAGACGGCCTAAAAGTCGCCGAGCTCGAAGTCGAGTTCGGTGAGATGGACGGCTACACCGCCGATGCCCGTGCAGGTGAATTGTTGTTAGGGTTAGAGATTCCAGTAGAGATGCATTACGGCCCTATGTCGGAAGTCGCCCCCGGCTGGAAACTACGCGTGTTATTAGCGCAAGCTTTATTCTCTAATCCAGATATTTTGTTATTAGACGAACCCACCAACAACTTGGATATCAACACGATTCGTTGGTTGGAAAACATTTTAAACTCACGCAACAGCACCATGGTTATTATTTCGCACGACCGCCACTTTTTAAACAGCGTGTGTACCCACATGGCCGATTTAGATTATGGCGAACTGCGCGTTTATCCGGGCAATTATGACGACTATATGATGGCCTCAACCCAAGCACGCGAGCAACTCTTAGCCGACAATGCGAAGAAAAAAGCCCAAATTGCCGAGCTTAAAACCTTTGTCAGCCGTTTCTCGGCCAACGCATCGAAAGCTAAACAAGCCACTTCGCGTGCCAAACAAATCGACAAAATTGAACTGGCAGAAGTCAAACCCTCTAGCCGTATGAACCCGTTTATTCGTTTTGAGCAGGACAAAAAGCTGTTCCGTTTGGCGGTCGAATGCGACAACATCAGCAAAACCTTTGATACCACACCGGTGTTAAACCGTTTCAGTGGCATGGTCGAAGCCGGGGAAAAAATCGCGATTATCGGCCCAAACGGCATTGGTAAAACCACGCTATTACGTGCTTTAGTGGGCGATATCGAACTTGATTCAGGCAAGGTGAAATGGGCGGAAAATGCCAGCATTGGCTATTACGCACAGGATCACGCCCACGAATTTGCGCTTGATATGACTCTATTTGATTGGATGAGCCAGTGGAAACAACCCACCGATGACGAACAAGCGATTCGCGCGATTTTAGGGCGTCTATTGTTTTCGCAAAAAGACATCGATAAATCCGTCAAGGTGTTATCGGGCGGTGAAAAGGGTCGCATGATGTTTGGTAAATTAATGCTCGAAAAACCCAACGTCTTGTTAATGGATGAACCCACCAACCATATGGATATGGAATCGATAGAATCCTTAAACCAAGCTTTGGTGGATTATCCCGGCACCGTCATTGTGGTCAGCCATGACCGTGAATTTGTATCCTCACTCGCGCAACGTTTGTGGGTAATGTCAGCAGAAGGTATTGAAGACTTTAACGACAACTATGATGCCTATTTAAGCCATAAAGGTTTCATCTAAAACGCTCAATCCGGCGCGAAATGTGTCGGATTTTTGCGCCAAACCTGCCCTGAAAATTTAATTTTATAATTATTTTTACTTTGTTTTTAGCACTTACTCACCTGACAAAATTTCAAGTTCGTAATTATTCTGACTCGTCAAGCTCTTGAAAGCCTTCAACTTATTGACCACCAGGCCTGGTGATCTAAAATTATTTCGCATCAACTTTTTATACATCTGCATTGGGTTATAACGGTTTTTTATTAGCAGACCGGGTTTTGCTTGTCTATACTGCACATCTTATTCGAATTTGAAACGCATCTAATGAAACCCACTAGCATTAAAAAACTGATTTTAATGGGCGCGTTGGTCGCCTCGCTTGCCTTGTTTGCGCTCTCCTATATTGTGGCCTCAAATATCTTTGAGCGTGTACTCACACAAAACGCACAAAAAGGGGCGATTACTTTATCGCAACTCACCTTCGACAAAATGTACGAGGTCATGAGCCAGGGCTGGAGCCGCGATCAACTCAATCAGTTTCTAGAAGAAACCCAGCAAGCTTATCAACGCTCGGATATTGAAATCGACATTTACCGCAGTGAACTGGTGTCGAGCTTATATGGCGAACTCAAACAAGATATGAGTCCAGACGTTAAACAATGGATTAGTCCCGTGTTTCGAACTGGCGAAGCCGCGGTGCATGCCAAAGGCGATGTACGTTTAAGCTTATTGCCATTACAAGCTGAAGCGCGCTGTTTAAGCTGTCACGCCAATGCACAAGAAGGCGAAGTGCTAGGGATCATGCATATCTCACAAGATTTGGGCTCCGAAATTACCGAAGCTAAAACTCAGTTTTTCTGGTTTTTCTTAATGCTATTGCCCTTACCTTTAATCATGGCCTATTTCATTGGCTTAAAACTGACTTCGGTTTTAAATAAAGCCATTTCGACGCTCAACAATCAAGTACAACGTATCCAAAAGGTTCGTGACCTGAAAGACATTGAGCCGAATGCGCTTTTTTCGGAGTACAGCGAATTCCAACAACTCGGTGAACAGTTTCAAAGCCTCGCTGAAAAACTACAAACTGTGGCGGTAGACCGCGATATTTTGGAGTTTGAAATTCAATTGTTAGATAAATTTATTATTACCTCCGAAGTGGTAAAGGATTGGAAGGAGCACATTAATCATCTGATTATTGAGATGACCAAAATTCTGCCGATGTACGCCTTATTTGTCGTATTCCGTACCGATGACGAAGAACGTTTTGCAATGGAAATATTTTGGGCGGGGGTGCCCACCGACTCAATGAAAAAAATGTTTGAAGAGTCGGCCTGTGATCAAATCAAAAACCACCCGATTCTGCGCCACGACCCGACCATTGATATTCATCACTCGATTGCCGATGAAAGCCGTTCGTTGCGCGAAAACACGCTCAAAATTGAATTGCAAACCAAAAGTTTAATGCTCGACACACCTAAAATTGGCGGCGTAGTAGGGATTGGCGTGCAATCCTTAGTCGGCCAAGACCTAACCCGTGCGATGGTAATTGAAAGTATTTTGACCACCTTGATTAACGTGGTGGGATCGATCAAAGCGATTAACAAATACACCCACGACTTGGAATATTACGCCACCCGCGATCCGCTCACCAACCTGTTTAATCAGCGCGTATTTAACGAAATGCTTGAATACGAACAAGGCCGCGCCAATCGAAAACATTACGATTTTTCGTTAATGGTGCTGGACTTTGATAACTTTAAAAACATTAACGATCGATTTGGCCATGCGTTTGGCGATGTCATGCTGCAGACTTTTGCGACCCAGGTGCACGATATTTTACGCCCCGGTGATGTATTTGGGCGTTATGGTGGTGACGAGTTTGTTGTATTACTGCCAGAAACCAACCTAAACCAAGCTTATGATGTGGCGCAACGCGTGCTGGACCAGATCCATAAAATAGAAGAAACTGCCTACAACAATCAACGCGTGCATGTGGCCTGCTCAATTGGTTTGGCGAGTTATCCAGAACATGCCGACTCAACCAAAGAGCTGTTTGTGGTGGCCGACAATATGATGTACAAAAGCAAGCATACCGGTAAAGATCAAATTTCGATTCCAACCGATGATGAACTGCATGACTTGTATCACCGCAATACTGAAAAAACCTCGTTCTTGTTAGATGTGCTCGCAAACGAATCGTCGATCGAAGCCCATTTTCAACCCATTTTAAGCCTTGCAAACGATCAACCTGAAGTGGGCGTGCATGAGTTGCTTATGCGCATTCGCCACAAGGGACGCTTGGTGACCGCGAATGAATTTATTGACGTCGCTGAAAACATGGGGATTGTGCATAAACTCGATTATATTTTGATCAAACAAGCCTTTAAGAAAATGCGCGATACTAACTATAAAGGTTTGCTGTTTATCAACTTATCGCCCAAGGCGATGATTCTGAATGAATTTATTAATCAAGTTAAAACCCTAGCGCAAGAGTTTGAGATTTCACCAAACTGCGTGGTGTTTGAACTAACCGAGCGCGAAACCGTGCGCAACATCAGTTTGCTGGAAAAATTTGTGCGTGATCTTAAGTTTGAAGGCTTCCGCTTTGCGATTGATGATTTTGGTTCG
>NZ_DATCSL010000036.1:0-3337 GCF_036568485.1 Thiomicrospira sp. | reverse complement strand
GCCCAATGGTATAACCGGTGTATCGCATATGTTAGAACATATGATGTTTAAAGGTACAGACTCTGTTGAGCCAGGTCAGTTTTCTAAACGAGTTTCACAAATGGGTGGGCGCGAAAACGCATTTACCTCGGCCAACTATACGGCTTATTATCAAGTCGTTGGTAAACAGCATTTAGAAGGAGTCATGACGCTTGAATCGGATCGCATGGCGAATTTGTCGTTAACGAATAAACAATTTCAACCTGAACGTAATGTGGTTAAACAAGAACGCTTATGGTCGATAGAAGATAAACCCAATTCAAAGCTGTTTGAACAGTTTAAAGCCACCGCCTATATCAGTAGCCCCGAGCGTAACCCTGTTATCGGTTGGATGAAAGATATTGAGCATTACCAACTGCAAGATTTAAAAGATTGGTATCAACAATGGTATGCGCCCAATAATGCAACCTTGGTTGTGGTGGGGGATGTTGACCCACAAACCGTGGTCAAACTGGCGCAAAAAACCTATGGGGTTTATCCGCCTCGAACGATCAACCCACCCAAACCTCAATTTGAGCTAGTGCAGCAAGGCCAACGACGTTTCGAATTAAAAGATGCGACACCTGTGCCCAACATTATCATGGGTTATCATGCGCCAAGTTTAGTCACGGCCGAGGATAACCAGGAGGTTTATGCTTTAGCCGTGTTGTCGAGTGTATTAGATGGTGATGACAGCGCGCGTTTAACTCAAGCGTTGGTTCGAGATCAAAAAATAGCCAGCTCAATCGGCGCATTTTATCGACCAACTGGGCGTTTAGGTGCGCAGTTTTTGTTCAGCGCTCAACCGCAAACAGAGGTTGAAATTGAGGAATTGGAAGCCGCTATTCTAGCTGAAATTAAGCGCGTACAAGACGAACCCATTAAGCAAAGTGAATTAGCACGTATATTGGCTCAAGCCGAAGCGCAATATGTTTATCAGCAAGACTCAATTCAATCACAAGCCAGCAGCATTGGCTCAATGGTCAGTGTAGGCTTACCAGCTGATACTATGCAGCACTGGGTAGAAAACCTGCGCAGTGTGACCCCCGAACAAATTCAAGCGGTCGCTAAAAAATATTTAACAACCGATAATCTGACGGTCGGGATTTTGCGCCCAAGCGGTGAAACCAATCGCAAACCGACCCCCAAGCCAGAATTTAGCGGGAGAATGCACTGATGAAAAACCTAATACCAGCTTTCGTATTTGTTATCGGATTCATGGCGTTTAGCCAAGCTCACGCGTCAATTGATATTCAAACCTGGCAGACATCTAAAGGCGTAAAAGTACTGTTTGTAGAAGCCCCACAGCTCCCCATGGTTGATATTGAAGTCACCTTTGATGCGGGCAGTGCGCGAGATGCGAAACAACCAGGCCTGGCGAATTTAACTTCAGCTTTGTTATCAGCGGGTACTCAGCAAAAAGACGAGCAACAAATTTCGATTGGTTTTAACAATTTGGGTGCGCAATTTGGTGGTCAAGCGACTCGTGACTCTGCCAGTTTTAGCTTGCGAAGCTTAACGCGAGAAAACTTGTTAACGCCAGCGTTAGATTTGTTTGCCGAAGTTTTGTCAGCGCCGACTTTTCCGAAGGCCATCTTTGAGCGTGATCAAGCCCGTTTGATTCAAGCCTTAAAACAGCGCGAAGAACAACCCAATCAAGTCGCGAGTTTAGCTTTCTGGAAAACTTTATATGCTGACCATCCGTATGCTAATCCGACCGAAGGCCATATCGAATCGGTGCAAGCTATTAAAACGAGTGACTTAAAAGCATTTTATCAACGTTATTATGTCGCCAAAAATGCTCAGGTATCCATTGTGGGTGCGATTAATCGCAAACAAGCCGAACAGATGGCCGAACGCCTTACTCGCGACTTAAAAACAGGGGAACAGGCTCCGGCTTTACCCAAACCCAAGCCTTTGCAAGCCGCCCAAAATCAAGTAATTGATTTTAGCTCAGCGCAGACCCACTACATGCTAGGTCAGCTAGGGGTTGAGCGTGGCCATCCAGATTATTATGCGTTGTTTTTAGGTAACCATTTATTAGGTGGCAGCGGCTTTGGCTCGTTATTGGTGGAGGAGGTACGTGAAAAACGTGGCTTGGTTTACAGTGTTTACAGTTACTTTGCGCCTATGCGAGTGACTGGGCCTTGGTTGATTGGTTTATCCACCCAAAATAGCCAAGCCTCTGAGGCCGATCAGGTTGTAAAACAAACCTTAGAAGGTTTTATGGCGGACTTTTCGGATGAAAAACTAGCTGACATTAAAAGCAACTTGATTGGCGGCTGGCCGTTACGCTTAGATAGCAATGGCAAAATTCTGGGTTATATCAGCATGATCGGTTTTTATGATTTACCTTTGGATTATTTGGATGCCTTTCCTCGTCATATTGAAAGCTTAACCAAGCAGGATGTTTTAGACGCTTGGCAACGTCACATTGATACCGACAAAATGTTCACTTTAATGGTCGGGCAGCCTGAGTAAGAAGATTTTGCAATGAATAAACCTCAAAAAACGACAAAGCCAGCCAGTCCTAAAAGCACCAGGCCTGGTGGTGTCATACGAATTATCGGCGGTGATTGGCGCGGGCGTAAATTACCGGTTTTGGATATGGAAGGTTTGCGGCCGACTTCAGATCGTGTCCGAGAAACCTTGTTTAACTGGTTGCAGTTTGAGATAGCCAGCAAGCGCTGTTTGGATGTGTTTGCTGGTTCAGGTGCACTTGGATTTGAAGCTAAGTCACGCGGTGCGGCCGAGGTTTTAATGCTTGAGAAATCTGAAGCCGTGGCGCGTCAATTAAAGCAAAACGCTGAGTTGCTAAAAACCGAAGCGATACAAGTACAAACGGCCGACAGTCTGCAATATCTAGCATACCCAGCAAAACAATCGTTTGATCTGGTGTTTATTGACCCGCCATTTCATCAAAACCTAGTGCAACCAACACTGAATTTACTGTTTGAGAATGCTTGGGTCAATCACCAGGCCTGGTTGTATATTGAGCAGGAAAAATCGCTGGATTGGCCAACTTTACCCAGCGGTTGGCAAATTTACCGTGAAAAAACTACTTCTCAAACGCGTTTTGCTTTATGGCATTATATCGAGTCGTCGCAATTTTAAGCAGCTCAAGGTATGATGTGCGCAACAATTAACGAGATAACTTTATGACGATTACCGCTGTTTATCCAGGCACGTTTGATCCTATCACTTGTGGCCACACAGACTTAATAAAACGCGCGGCGCAAGTTTATGATCGTTTAATTATTGCGGTGGCGAATAATCGTAATAAAACCCCGCTGTTTAGTTTAGACGAACGCATTGAACT
>NZ_DATCSL010000035.1:0-2349 GCF_036568485.1 Thiomicrospira sp. | reverse complement strand
AAAACCCTGATTACTTATCCGAGGTGTTTGCGCGCGCTTGGTTCAAGCTCACCCACCGCGACATGGGGCCAAAAGTGCGTTATATCGGGCCAGATGTGCCGACGGAAGATTTAATTTGGCAAGACCCGGTGCCGGCTGGACGCAAAGATTATGATGTCGATGCGGTCAAAGCCAAAATCGCCGCCACCGGTTTATCAAGCGCCGAGCTGGTTACAACCGCTTGGGACAGTGCTCGCACTTTTCGAGGTTCGGATATGCGCGGCGGAGCAAACGGCGCACGCATACGCCTTGCACCACAAAAAGATTGGCAAGGCAACGAGCCTGAGCGCTTAACACGCGTACTGGCGAAACTTGAACCCATTGCCTCAAAGTTTGGCATAAGTATCGCCGACACGATTGTACTGGCGGGTAACTTAGGCGTTGAACAAGCGGCCCAAGCCGCAGGCTTTAATATCCAAGTTCCGTTTGCACCAGGTCGTGGAGATGCCAGCGATGAAATGACGGATGCGGAGTCCTTTGACCCACTCGAACCGATTCACGATGGTTATCGCAACTGGGTAAAAAAAGACTATATCGTTTCGCCGGAAGAGCTAATGCTTGATCGCACTCAGTTGATGGGCTTAACCGCCCATGAAATGACGTGTTTAGTAGGTGGTTTACGCGTGATTGGCGCCAACTATGGCGGTTCAAAACATGGTGTGTTCACTGACCAAGTGGGCGCCCTCACTAATGATTTCTTTGTGACCTTAACCGACATGGCCTATACCTGGAAGCCAGCCAGCAAGTCGCACTACGAAATTTGTGATCGCAAAACCGGTGCCGTCAAATACACCGCATCGCGGGTCGATTTGGTGTTTGGCTCCAACTCAATATTACGCGCTTATGCCGAAGTTTACGCACAAGACGATAACCAACAAAAGCTTGTAAACGACTTTGTGAAAGCTTGGGTTAAAGTGATGAATGCCGATCGGTTTGATTTAAGCTAATCTGTTTTAATCGCAAAGCAAAAAGCCCGCTTAATCTTATTTCGATAAAGCGGGCTTTTTATTGCTACCAACCTAATTCCTACAAGCACCAGGCCTGGTGCTGTGGATTTTTAGTTGGTTTTTTGGCCGACAGGTTCACTTTCTGTATCCATCGATGGCGCATCATTACCTAACATGATCGCCACCCAGCGTGTGCCCTCGTATTGCTCTAAACCAATTTTGACGATCATGGTGAGTGGAATCGATAAAAACATACCCACTGGACCAAATAACCATCCCCAAATCAATAAAGACAAAAACACCACCAACGGCGACAAACCTAATCCTTTACCCATAAACTTGGGCTCCAGCAAGTTCCCCATTACCACATTAATTACCAGATACCCTAACGCCACTAAAGCCGCATCGCCCAATCCAAGTTGCACCAAAGCTAGCAGCACCGCTGGAACAGCGGCAATCAACGAACCCACATTAGGTATAAAGTTCATCAACATCGCCACTAAACCCCACAACACAGGAAAGTCGACGCCCAACACATATAACCAAATAGTGACCAACGTCCCGGTTACAAAACTAATAATCGTTTTGATTAGCAGGTATTTATTGACGCGCGCCATAAAACCATTGGTGGTATCCAAAGTAAATTGTGCATCAGGCATCGCCGCTCTGAATTTTCGCGGGAAACTGGCTTCTTCCATCAAAATAAAGATCACAATAAACACCACCAAAAACACATTGGTTAACAAAGAACTCACCGCAGATAAAGCCGCCCCCAACGACCCAATGACATTAGACGGATTAACATGCTCCATCAACATTTCACGGCTCATCGGAAAGTTCAAACTTTCTAACACTGGCACCAAACCCGACAACATATTTTGAAAGCGTTGTTGATAATTAGGCATTTGTGCAATAAAACTATCAATCGATTGGGTCACAATTAAAACCAGTCCGCCCCCAAACACGATTAACACAAACAACACAATCAGTACCGCCAAAAATGACGGCACACCACGCGTGGTCATCATGCGCAAAAACGGCGTGCTGATAATCGCTACAAATAACGCCAACATAATCGGAATCGTGATGGTTTCAGCGGCTTTTAAACCCGCCAAAATAACCATTACACTCGCCAACCCAATTAACCAAGAAACGCCTCTATTCTCCATCTGGTTTTGCTCCTGTTATTTTTTGTGTCATCAGTTTACCACCAGGCCTGGTGGTGGTGAAAAGAGTTTGACAAGCAAGAATTACTTGAGTATATTTCGCTTCAACGATATTTACTTAAGTAGTAGTTGATGAATCAAACCCCAACTCAACCCGAATTTTTTGCCCCTTGGCATGTGCATTTAGGCGACGGCGA
>NZ_DATCSL010000034.1:0-4041 GCF_036568485.1 Thiomicrospira sp. | reverse complement strand
TATTTGTGCTGTGGTTACCCGCAAACAGCAGCCGGTCAAGCTGCAAAAGGGGCGCAGATTACAACTGAAAATAGAGCCTTGTTCCACCGTGTTGCCAATACTTTAAACTACTTGGATATTAAAACAGTATTGGTATCTTGTGGAACTTGTATGGATCAGCTGCTTAAATATGAGTTTGAACAGATTTTCCCAGGTTGCCGTTTATTGGATATCCACGAGTACCTGATGGAAAAAGGCGTGAAAATGGAAGGGGTAGAAGGGGTGCAATATATGTACCACGAGCCTTGCCACGATCCGATGAAGAAATACGATTCCGCTAAAGTAGCGAGTACGTTGACGGGTATAGACGTGCCGTTAAATGACCGTTGTTGTAGTGAAGCCGGTACTTTAGCTACAGCTCGACCTGATATTGCTAACCAATTACGTTTCCGAAAAGAAGCCGAGTTAAAACAAGGTATTAAGGATTTAACAGGATCGGAAAAAGCCGTGAATGGAAACGTGAAGTTATTAACTTCTTGCCCGGCTTGTCAGCAAGGTTTAAACCGTTATCAGGATGAAACAGGCTTGCAAACCGACTATATTGTAGTAGAAATGGTTAATAACCTGCTTGGCAAAAACTGGAAAAAGGATTTTATAGCTAAGCTAGAAGATGATGGCATTGAGCGCGTCTTGCTTTAAAAAGCAGCGGGTTTAAATCGAGCAATAAAAAACCGCCAATCTATTAATTTAGATTGGCGGTTTTTTTGTAGGTTTGTCGCGTTTGTTTATTTTGGCGTTTGCTTGGAATAGTATTCCGCCAAGGCTTTAATTTCTTCGTCTGTTAGATCACGAGCAAAAGCCTGCATGGTCGCATCACGACGGAAACCTGCACGGTAGTCTTTAAGTGCTTTTTCTAAATAAGCCGCGTGTTGACCAGCAATTTTAGGAAAGTTCGGTGCTAAGCTGTTTCCATCCGCTCCATGGCAACCTACACAGGTCGAACTTTTAGCGGGTGGATCCATTGCAATCGCACCGGTGCTGATTAGACTTAAAGCGAACGCCGTGATGAGTCCTTTTTTCATGCTCGTTTTCTCCAGTTGAGGAATGATATTAATAAAATAACTGCGACCTATTATAACCAAACTCGGCTTCAGAAATAAAAAAACCGCCCGTAGGCGGTTTTTCACAAGGCTATAAATGAATTATAGGCTTGACATGTAAGCGGCTAGGTTTTCGATGTCTGCATCAGACAAACCAGCGGCCATAGGCTGCATCATTGCTGACATAGGGCCTACGTTTTCACCTGCACGGTACTTCTTAAGAAGACCAGCTAGTTCGCCAGCGTCGCGACCTTTAACAGCCGGACCAACACCACCTTCACCACCAGCACCGTGACAACCCATACAGGTTGAGAATGCGGCTTGACCAGCTTTTACATCAGCCGCTTGAGCAGCCATACCAAAAGTCATTAAACCAACTGCAGCTGCAGCTAAAATTGCTTTACTCATGTTGCACTCTCCTAAAAGTACTAAACAAAATTTCAGGGTTAACCCTTAGCGCTAATTAGAAACTAAAACCCAGTTTGAGTCAAGCTAATAAGGGGTTGGCGCAATTATAAGCAGTTAATGTTATTAGTTAATTTTATGGCTATAGATAGGTAGTTAATGAAAAACACTTAGACCTAAGTTCGGTCTCTTAAGTTAGAATGGTTTGTCTAGAAAAGGAGGCATCATGGTTCTATTAAAGCTTTGGCTGATCACGATACTTGCTACAGTGGTGAGCTGGTATGCATTGAAACTGGTTAACAATCCAAAACCTCTAGGTTGGGTATTTCTCTTTTGGGTGGCGGTAATCGGCGTGACGACGATTCTATTGTATTTGGTGTCGGTCTTTTTAGTGGCCTAGCTTGGTTTGCCTATTGATATATTTTATAGCGAAATTTTAATATTTTATTTCAGAGTCTTTAAATTCTTGTAACAAACGCTGAAAACTTTGGTAGCGAGTGTACGCAATTTGATCATCTTCAACGGCTTGTTTGATTGCGCAGTCGGGCTCAATGCTGTGGGTACAGTTATGAAACTTGCATTGCCCTAGGAAGGGTTCAAAATCAGCATAATAGCCTTCTAGTTCAGTAAGCGAGCAGGGGCTCGGGCTGAATTGGCGAACACCTGGTGAATCAATGATGTCACCGCCTTTGGGTAGATGGTAAAGAATACTGTTCGTGGTGGTGTGCACACCTAAGCCGGTCGCTTCAGATAACGCACTGGTACGAATGTCTAGGTCTGGAATAAGTGCGTTAATTAAGGAAGATTTACCTGCACCAGATGGACCAACGAGTACACTGGTTTGCTTATTTAAAAAGGCTTCTAAATCTTCAAGACCGTCCGCCAGCTGACTGGAGACTGGAATCAGTTCAATTCCCATTTCTTCGTAGGGAATTAACAGCTCAGCGACCGCTTCCCAAGCTTCATCATCTTGAATCAGGTCAATTTTATTAATGATAATGGCAACTGGGATATTGAGTTGTGCTGCGGCCACTAAATAACGATCAATCATGTCGGGATGAATGCCGGGTTCGATTGGGGTGACAATGCCAATCACATCAATATTAGCCGCCACCATACGTGTTTGGCCGCGAAATCCTGGGCGCGATAATTTACTGTGGCGTGTTAGTACTTCACTTACCACCCCCGTGCCAGCTTCAATGTCCGTTTGCCATCTCACTCGATCGCCTGCGACAAGTTTGCCTAGATGTTGGCGTACTGCGCAGTTAATGAGTTCGCCTTGTTCAGATTCAACCAGCAGACGTTTGCCGAAATTGGTGATCACCAGGCCTGGTTGTAATGAGCTTTCGACGGGTAAGGAATCTGCTTGGCGTTTTTTTTGAACACGTCGTTGCTGTTGATCACTGAGTTTACGTTTGCTCATGAAAGTTCCTAGTTTCACTACCGAGACACAATTTAGATACAAACTGTGTGCTTCAGGTATGAATTTTTAATCCAGTAACGCGTTAATTTTGGCGGCCATAATCATATCGTTTTGGCTTAAGCCTTTTATGCTATGAGTTTTTAGTGTGATCGTGCATTCGTTATAACCAAAGCAAATCGTTGGGTGATGGTCTTCTTTGTGCGCCACCCAAGTGACCGCATTCACAAACGCCACGGTTTGATGATAGTTTTTGAATCCGAAGGTTTTGTGAATCGACGCATAATCCAACGTCACATCCCAGCCAGAAAGCATATTTAAGTAACTTTCAATCGTCGGAATCACTAAGCCTTTTTGACCTTTGGGGATATCTTCACATTTTTGTTCTAATAAATTAGGGAGTTCACTCATTTGTTGTCTCCTTTTAAAGTTTTTAAATGATCGATGCGAATTTTAGCCGGTGGATGACTATCATGGTAAGCCGAGAAACTTGGGTCCGGTGTTAAGGTGCTGGCATTATCACGGTAGAGTTTTAACAGCGCACTGATTAAATGTTGCGCGCCGACATGCTGGGCGGCAAATGCATCGGCTTCAAACTCATGTTTGCGGCTTTTAAAAGCCATAATCGGCCCCAAAAAAAAGAACATGACCGGCACAGCGGTCACAAATAATAATAAAGCGGCGGCCGGGGTTGCACTTTCAATGCCGAGCCCACTGTAAAAAGCCGGTAACTGAACCAACCAGCCTAATAAGGCTAAACCGATTAAGCTGATCGCGGCCCCCTCAATTAAACGCTTAGTAATGTGGCCGTGCTTAAAGTGACCCAACTCATGCGCTAGTACCGCTTCCACTTCATCAACCGTGAGTTTTTCCAGCAGAGTATCAAAAAACACAATACGTTTGTTTTTGCCCATGCCGGTAAAATAAGCGTTGCCGTGGCCGGAGCGTGATGAACCATCCATGACAAAAATGCCATTGGATTCAAATCCGGTGCGCTCTAGCAGGGCTTCAATGCGTTGTTTCATTTCGCCGTCTTCAAGCGGGGTGAACTTATTAAACAGCGGCGCGATCCATTTAGGATAAGCCCATAATAAAGTTAAATTAAAGCCCATCCAAATTAACCAGGTGTAAAACCAC
>NZ_DATCSL010000033.1:0-10776 GCF_036568485.1 Thiomicrospira sp. | reverse complement strand
GGTATTTTTGGTTTTATCCTAGGCAAACGCTACGCCTACACCGGCAAAATCACGAATCCGTTTAATCGCAAGCAGTAACCAATACCACCAGGCCTGGTGGTTCAGTCAATCCGAATGGTTGCAAAGCCCTGATTCTCATACCCCATAATTGACAAGAAGGTATTGCCCACCAAGGTGATGCCGGGTAATAAATCTTCTTGGCTGAGATTGAAACGCCGAGTGGCGATTGCACAGGCTTCCATGTGAACGCCTTCAAGCTGCTGAATTTGCGCTATGCGGTCATGCAGCATTCGCACCTCGGCGGCACGTTCGATGTCTAACTTTTCGGTATCTCGTGCAATCAAGCCCGCCGCACCACCGCGGAATGCAAACACCATTTTGGGTTTCAAACCTTGGCGAATCAAGTCTTGATGGGTTTCTTCGATGACATTTAAACGTGAAATTAAACCTTGAGGATTTGCGAGTGTAATATCCCAAAGAATCTGCCCGGTTTGCATTCCGGTAATTGCACGAGAATCGGTCGGTTTATCGGCTAGCACCAGGCCTGGTGCTAAGGCAAAGATTAATAAAAAACTCTTTAAAAACGCTTTCATTTTTACCCCTCCCGTAGAAATTTAAAACGCCATTCGAGCATAGCAGAAATCAAAATGCCAAGCTTAAACATCAGCTTTGCCTAATGTTTAAAGGCTACCAGGCCTGGTTAATCCTTATTTAACGCAGCTTGAAGGCGCAGTTTTAGAAGTTCAATTTTACTAGGGTCGGCGAGGGTGAGGGCTTTTTCAGTAAGGGTCGCTTCAATCGCCGGCCAGTCGTTTTCAATAAACGCATCCACGCCTTTGCCCAGGTCGTTAAAGTAGCCAGCCGTTTGCTCGACATCGGCTTTAAGTAAGTTCTGCAGCTCTTCAAGTTCATGTTCAGTTAAGACTTCTAGCTCCGAGCCTTTTTGTTCGATTTGACTAATCTCTTTACCCAGCCAATGCAAACTAGCGTCTTCGGCATTTTTCAGGCGAAAGGTGAGTTGGTCGAGTAGACTGTTGTATGCATTTTGAAATTTTTCGGATAGTGACATGGGCGGCCTCCTTGTGTTCGGCTAGGCGGGGATAGAAACTGCTAATTCGTCTTAGAGTTACTTTGTTATAATGAGCAAATTCTAAATTTTTCTATTTTAATCATACCGAAAACCCAGCAGGAAAACACAACAAGATGATCGCCGAATATCAACCTCAGTCGTTAGAAGCCGCCATTCAAAAAATCTGGCAAGATCAAAAAGTCTTTGAAGTTACCGAAGACCCAAGCAAAGAAAAATATTATTGCTTGTCGATGTTCCCTTATCCAAGCGGGCGCCTGCATATGGGGCATGTGCGTAACTACACGATTGGCGATGTGATTTCGCGTTATCAACGCATGTTGGGCAAAAATGTGATGCAGCCCATGGGCTTTGACGCGTTTGGTTTACCGGCTGAAAATGCCGCGATGCAAAACAAGGTTGCACCGGCCGCTTGGACTTATTCCAACATGGATTACATGCGCAACCAGTTGCAACAACTGGGGTTAGGTTATGACTGGTCGCGCGAGTTGGCGACTTGTTCGCCGGATTATTATCGTTGGGAACAATGGTTGTTTACCAAGCTTTACGAAAAAGGCTTGGTGTATCGTCAATTATCAGTGGTGAACTGGGATCCGGTCGATCAAACCGTATTGGCGAATGAGCAGGTTATTGATGGCAAAGGTTGGCGTTCTGGTGTGCCAGTTGAACGCAAAGAAATCGCCCAGTGGTTTTTAAAAATTACCGATTATGCCGACGAATTATTAAGTGACTTGGATAAGTTAGAAGGTTGGCCAGAACAGGTTAAAACCATGCAGCGCAACTGGATTGGTAAATCCACAGGTATGGAAATCGCGTTTCCAATTGAAGGCCAAACTGAAAGCCTAAAAGTCTATACCACGCGCCCGGACACTTTAATGGGTGTGTCTTATGTTGGTATTGCGGCCGATCATCCGTTAGCCAAAAAAGCCGCGTTAATGAACGAGCCGTTGGCGCAGTTTATTGAAGAATGTTCACACATTTCAACCGCCGAAGCCGACATGGAAACCATGGAAAAGAAAGGTGTCGATACCGGTTTACGTGTGCGCCATCCGGTGACGGGTGAATTGGTGCCAGTTTGGGCGGCCAACTTTGTCTTAATGGGTTATGGCACCGGCGCGGTGATGGCGGTTCCGGCGCACGATCAGCGTGACTATGAATTTGCTAAAAAATACAACTTGGCGATTAAGCCGGTTATCCGTCCACAGGATTCGGATTCGGTGGATGTATCTGAACAAGCCTATACCGAAAAAGGCGTGTTGTTTAACTCCGGCGAGTTAGACGGGCTTGATTTTAGCGCGGCGTTAGAAGCTTTAGCTAAGTTATTAGGCGACAAAAACCTCGGCCAAAAACAAACCAACTTCCGTTTACGCGACTGGGGCATTTCTCGCCAGCGTTATTGGGGTTGCCCGATCCCAATGATTTATTGCGCGGATTGCGGCCCCGTGCCGGTTCCAGAGCAAGATTTACCGGTGCGTTTGCCAGAAAATGTAGTGCCAGATGGCGCAGGTTCGCCGTTAGCTAAACTGGATTCTTTCCGCAATTGCACCTGCCCGAAATGTGGCGGCGAAGCCAAACGCGAAACCGATACCTTCGATACCTTTTTTGAGTCGTCTTGGTATTACGCACGTTACGCCTGCCCAGGTCAAAATGAAGCTATGTTGGACGAACGCGCTAATTATTGGTTGCCGGTTGATCAATATATCGGCGGCATTGAACACGCGATTTTGCATTTATTGTATGCGCGTTTCTTCCATAAACTGATGCGTGATGTCGGTTTGGTTAATTCAGATGAGCCGTTCAAAAACCTATTAACTCAAGGCATGGTGTTAATGGACGGCGCAAAAATGTCGAAATCTAAAGGCAATACCGTCGATCCGCAAGGTTTGATTGAACAATATGGTGCAGATACCGTGCGTTTGTTTATTATGTTTGCGGCGCCGCCAGAGCAGAGTTTGGAATGGTCAGATTCAGGTGTTGAAGGCGCGCACCGTTTCTTAAACCGGGTTTGGCGTTTAGTACAGCAACACGCACAAGCAGGCCTGGTGCCCGCCAGCCAGAATAGTGACGGTTTAACCAAAGAGCAAAAAGCCCTGCGTTTAAAACTGCACGAAACCTTACAAAAAGTCAGCGACGACATTGGCCGTCGTTTGCAATTTAACACCGCGATTGCGGCCTGCATGGAGCTGTTAAACAGCCTAGCCAAGTTTGATGACGACAGCGAGCAAGGTCGCGCGGTCATGCAAGAAGCTTTGGAAACCCTGGTGTTGATGTTGTCGCCGATGGTGCCGCATATTACCCAAACCCTTTGGGAAACCCTAGAGCAACCAGGCCTGGTGCTTAATGTCAGCTGGCCAAAGGTGGACGAATCCGCCTTAGTTAAAGACGAAATCGAATTGATGGTGCAGGTTAATGGTAAGTTACGCGGCAAAATCAGCGTAGCGAAAGATTTAGATAAAGACGCGATTTTGGCGTTAGCCAAGGCCGAAGAATCGGTCACCAAATTTATTGACGGCAAAGAACTGATCAAAGAAATTTTGGTGCCTGGGCGTTTGGTTAACTTAGTGGTAAAAGGCTAAAAAACAACGAAAAGGCGGATTTATGTCTGTGTTGACACGTCGTACGTTATTAAATGGTTTATTCGCGGCCATCGCCGTTGGCTCAACGGGTTGTGGGTTTCGTTTACGTGGCACCGGCCCGCTCGCGGGCGCAAGCTATAAAACGGTGCAGTTGCTTGGGGAAGAAAAAGTTCCCCGCGAACTCGTTAGCGCATTACGTCAACAATGGCGTGGTTTGGGAGTCGAGATAACTGATTCCATGTCGCAAGCCGAAGTGGTGGTGCAATTGGGTGGCTATCAACGCAATATCAGTCGCACGGCCTTTTCCGCCACTGGCGAAACTACTTCAGAACTGATTAAGCTCAGCCAGTCGTTTATCGCTTTCCGTGTTGAAGATGACACGGAAATCATCAACACCGAAGTTATGGCCTTGCGTGATCGTCAAACCGATCCAGCACAGCAACTCGCCGCCGCGCGTGAGTTGCAAGATATTGAACGTCAAATGCAACAAGATTTGGCGCGTCAGCTAATCGACCGACTTAATCGCACCTATCATCAACTGCCGGCGCTATATGATCAGCCGGGTTCTAGCACTGACGAAAACCCAGCCGAGCCATCGCAAACTAATGAGACATCGCAATGATTCTAGCGCCCGCTTTTTTAAAGCAAGTGGCGCAAGGGTCGCTGGCGATTCCGCCTGTGTTACTGATTTATGGCGAAGAACCGCTTTATATCCGCCGAAGCACCGATGCGATTCGCCAATATTTGCGTGAGCGCGGCTACGATCAACGTGATCGTTACGAAGTAGATGCGCAATATGATTGGGGCGAACTGCAAATGGAAACTCAAACCGGTTCCTTATTTGCCGAACGTCGCATTATCGAATTAAACCTGCCCACTGGTAACCCCGGGCAAGCCGGTACCGCGTTTATCCAGGCCTGGTGCAACCAAACCCCGCAAACCGAACCGGATATTGTATTGGTGATTTATTGCGAACGCCTAGATTCGCGCCAAACCAAATCCAAATGGGTCAGCGCGATTGAAGCCGCAGGCCTGGTGGTGCAATCCAAACCCATCGAAATGCGTGAATTACCTCAGTGGTGTCAACATCAAGCGCAACGTTTAAGCCTACAAATGGATCAGGATGCCGCCGCTTTGCTCGCCGAACGGGTCGAAGGTAATTTACTCGCCGCCGATCAAGAACTCGAAAAACTCGCCTTAATCAAACCAGCGGGCGAAACGGTCACTCTGGCGGATATAGAAAACAGCGTGGTTGATCAAGCCCACTATCAATTATTTGCCTTAAGCAGTCTAATGTTACTAGGCCAAGCCGCCCAAGCCCTGCACGTGTTGCAACGTCTGCAACAAGAAGGCAGCGAAGCGCCCATCGTATTATGGCTACTCACCAAAGAGCTACGCCAACTCATCGAACTCAGCCAAAAACAACAAACTATGCCGCTCGCCCAAGCCATGAAAGCCATGCGAATCTGGTCAAGCAAACAAAACGAAGTCAGCCAGGCATTACGCCGCCACAGCCAAGACCACTGGTCACAACTCCTCATGCAAGCCTATCAAATCGACCGCCAAATCAAAGGCACCAGGCCTGGTGATCCGTGGCTTGGGTTGTCGGATTTGGTCATGAAGATTGCAAGGTAATAGGCTAAGTTGTTATGCCGCTTTAATTGATTGCGTATATCAAGAAAATTAGTCAGTAACAAAATGTTGTTACCTTAAACCTTGCACAGTGGATCAATATCCATTTATTTTGAAAGGAGAGCTATATGAAGGAGCCATTAAAAACACTAGTGTGGGATCTGCCTATCAGGTTGTTTCATTGGTTGCTTGTAGTTAGTTTTTTCACGTCGGCTTTTATCTCTTTGGTTTTGGGTGATGACAGTGGTTTGTTTGCTTACCATGCGATCTTAGGTTTAATTATTGGTTTAATGGTTTTTATGCGGGTTATTTGGGGCTTTGTTGGGTCGAGATATGCTCGGTTTTCATCTTTCACATTTAGCCCTAAGTCGGTACTTGAGTATCTGGGCGGCGCGCTGATTGGCCGGAATACACATCATGTTGGGCATAATCCGGCGGGAGCCTGGGCTATATTTGCCATGCTGGGTTTGCTTGTTGGACTGGTGTTGAGCGGTTTGTTAATGGGTCTTGGACTTGAGTTTGTTGAAGATATTCATGAACTGTTTGCTTACGCGATGCTTGGGGTGGTTGCGGTGCATATTTTGGGTGTGATGGCGCATGTTGTGCGTCACCGCGAAAATATTGTGGCGAGCATGTACCATGGGCACAAAGCCGTGGATGAGAAAGAGGGCATTAAATCACCACATTTTGTGGCGGCTTTTGTTTTTTGTGTTGTTTGTTTTAGCTGGAGTTATGGGTTATTTGCGAATTTCGATGCGGCAACGCAGACTACAAAGCTGCCATTAATCGGTTGGACCGTACAATTGGGTGAATTAGAAGATGAGCATGATGAGCACGACGATGATCATTAATTTCATAGCACCTTAGAGGTTGTGAGTGTTGTCTTCTTTAACCCTTAGCCTTATTGTTTTTGCTTTTGCGACCTTGGCGATTATTTTTGCAGGCACGCGCTTGGCACGGTTGGCGGATGAATTGGCGGATCGTACTGGGTTGGGTGAGGCGTTATTCGGGGTATTGTTATTGGCGGGCATTACTTCATTGCCGGATTTTGCCGCTACGTTAAGTGCCTCTCTGGATGCACGCCCCGATTTGGCGATGAGTAATGCGATGGGCAGCATGGCGGTGAATTTGCTGTTTTTGGGTGTCGCCGATATTATTTATCGCAAAGCAAATTTAGAACATGCGGCGGCTTCGTCGGCTAATTTAACGCTGGCGACTTTGTTAATTGTGTTGCTGACCTTGCCACTGTTGGCGATTATTTCTCCCTCCATGGCAAGCTGGGGTGTGCACCCGATTACGCCGGTGATTGTGGGGGTTTATCTTTTTGGATTGCATTTGGTTTATCGCGCTCGCACTAAACCTATGTGGTTTCCTCGCTTAACCAGTCAAACCGTACCAGATCGACCAGAGTTGCATTATCAAGGCCGTTCGTCGGTCGTGTGGACTCGATTTGTGGTGTTAGCCGCCATAACTGCACTGGCTGGTTGGGTGTTAATGGAGGCGGCCAAAGTGATCGCGGATCAAACCGGTATGTCGGATACCTTGGTGGGCGGTGTATTTACGGCTTTGGCGACTTCTACGCCTGAGTTGGTGACGACGATTGCGGCCATACGTTATGGTGCTTTAACACTAGCGGTGAGTAATATTTTTGGCACCAACTGTTTTAATATGTTGGTGGTTGCGGCGGCAGATGTGAGTTATCCCGGTGGTTCGATCTATAACGAACTGTCAACGGTGCAAATAACTTGGGGTTTAGTCAGTATTTTGATGACCGCGATTCTGTTGTTGGGTATGGTGCGGCGTGAAACTTATGGTATTGGCCGAATTGGCTTTGAAAGCGCGATGATCTTAAGCGTTTACGCGGTCGCGTTGGGGATTGTTCTGGCGAACGGTTAGCAAGCGGTACTGTTTCTAAGTCTATAGAAATCCAATGAACCTTGTTAGTGGTGACATAAGATTAGAAGAATCTTGCCAGAACCGCTTTTGCACTCATTCTGTGAACCCGCTACAATGCTCGTTTGATCCAAATCGACGTAACAAATGGCAAGCGCGCTGTGAGTTTATATGCCAATATTAATCAAGCTTTAAAGCAATAGGATAGGGTATGGATATTAAAGATTATATGCAGAATTTAGGTCAGGCGGCGCGTGCGGCTTCTCGGGTTTTAGTGACCGCGACCACCCAGCAGAAAGACCAGGCCTTGTTGGCGATGGCGGCGCAGTTGGAAGCGCAGGCTGAATTATTGAAAACCGAAAATGCGAAGGATTTAGAAGCCGGTAAAGCCAATGGTTTGGATGCAGCGATGTTGGATCGTTTGGCGATTGACGACAAAGCGATAAAACAGATGGCGGAAGGTTTGCGTCAAATAGCAGGCCTGGTGGACCCGATTGGTGAAGTGACGGATTTACGTTATCGCCCATCCGGTATTCAGGTAGGCAAAATGCGCGTGCCTTTGGGTGTAGTGGGAATTATTTACGAATCTCGCCCCAATGTGACCATTGATGCGGCGGCGTTATGTTTAAAGTCGGGTAATGCGGCGATTTTGCGTGGCGGTTCGGAAGCGGCGTTTTCAAATCGTGCGTTAGCGGCTTGTATTCAAGCTGGGCTAGAGCAAGCCAGTTTGCCTAAAGCGGCGGTGCAGGTGGTTGAAACCACGGATCGCGAAGCGGTAGGCGAATTAATTGCGATGCCTAAATATGTTGATGTGATTATTCCACGCGGCGGCAAAGGTTTGATTGCGCGCATTAGCGAACATGCGCGTGTGCCAGTGATTAAACATTTGGATGGTATTTGTCATGTGTATATTGATGATGATGCCAACAAAGAGAAAGCGATTAAGGTGGCCTTTAACTCAAAAACTCATCGTTATGGCGTATGTAATGCGATGGAGACTTTATTGGTGGCCGAGTCGGTGGCGGCCGACATTTTGCCTGAGTTAGCTAAGTTATATGCGGAAAAGTCGGTTGAATTGCGTGGTTGTGAAGTCACCCGCCAAATTATTGAAGCCAAAGCCGCGACTCATGAAGATTGGGAAACCGAATATTTGGCGCCGATTTTATCCATTAAAGTGGTGGCGGGTATGAATGAAGCCATCGCGCATATTGATCAATACAGCTCTGGACATACGGAATCGATTATTACCGAAAACTATACCAAGGCACGTCAGTTTATGGCGCAAGTTGATTCTAGTTCGGTGATGGTGAATGCCTCCACGCGTTTTGCGGATGGTTTTGAATATGGCTTGGGTGCGGAAATTGGCATTAGTACCGATAAATTCCATGCGCGTGGCCCTGTTGGGTTAGAAGGTTTAACATCGCAAAAATACATTGTGTTGGGTGATGGACATATTCGTCAGTAATCACTGTCGTTAAAGTCGTTGATAGGGTCGTGTTCTCTGCCTGATTTTTAGGTGATCACCAGGCCTGGTGGTCACACAGTTATCCCGTTCTAAGTAGCTTTTGGTAGGTTTGATTCTTGCCTAGCAACTCTTTTTCTTTTGCGATGCAAATATCTAATAAACGTAATAAAAAATCGCTAAACAACGGACAGTTGAGGCGTTTTTGCGTGATAGTGTTGCGAATCTGACTATAGGTGCCATGCAGTTGTTCGATTTCAACCCCATATTGGTATAGCTTGTTGAGGTTTAAATCTAAATAACGGTCTAAACGCTGTGCGCAACGCGTGGCTTCCACCTTGGCCAAAATGCTATCCACAATTGAACGATGTAGATTTTGGAAACGCGGGTCGCGAATGACTTTAAAAATTTCTTGGTGACGGCTGGTGACTTTGTAATATTGGCACTGATCGGTGAAATGTTGAATCGCCACCTGATATTCAGACGGAATACCGTGAGAATTGGAAGGCGAATACCAGTGAACTTCGGCTTTACTAATGACTTTGATAACACGTCCTTCGCCGCGTTGTTTAATCACTTGGAGGGATTCGCGTTGTGCGCGTCGAGTTTCTTGTTTTAAGGCTTGGTCTATGCTCACAACTTGCCAGTTAAAACGTTGCGGGTTCTGATTCATTTTATAGTTTTCCACGACCTGAGGTTTGTCTAGAAACTCCAAGTAATCGCTATGGTTCGTATTGAACACGCGGAAGATGTGAATCATGATCCTTTATTTCCTAATTATTTTAATAGGTTAGTCATATTAACTTGGGCTAATAAGACTTGGCTATTCAATTTTATTTATGCAAAACACGTGCGTATTTATACGAAATAAAAGGTTTTAAAGGACGAATTGGATTGATTTGAATTTAATTGGCATAAAGGCGTTTTAAGAGTTGAGCCGCCTGATTTATTTTTTGGAAGGTTTGGGTGTCGCCACCCCTGTCTGGGTGGTGGATAAAACAGAGTTTTCGATATTGAAGATTCACTTGTTCTAGACCGATTTCGTCTTGTGTTGTTATTTCTAGTGTGAGTTTGGCCTGTTCAATTTCAGATGGGCTGGCCATTGATACACCAGATAGTTGTTTCCAAAATTGATCGAGTAAATCCACTACATCTTGAGTTTGGGTATCGCGGTAATGTTGGTAGTCGAGATAATAACGTTTTAACGAATCATCACGCGCTAAGTTCGTTTGGTCGGAAGGAGTAATATCTGGATCAGATTCGGGTTGAAAATGTATGTTTAAGCAATCAATCACTAGACGACCGTGCCCGGCTTGCTGCCATTTATCCGCTAGGCGATACAAAATATGAAACAACAAAAAGTGTGCCTGAAACAATTCAAGTGGCTCTAAGCTGGGGGTGAAAACCGCATAACCGGCTTGGCTGAGTTGTTTTAATAACGCATGTTCAGCGATACCAGTTGGATGGCCGCTTAAAATATTCAGCAGGTCGACTTCTAGCTGGGGATCAATTGGCGGATTATCCGAGTCGGCCATATTGTTCCCAATCTAGTAAGGTCTGTTTAAGTTCGCTGCCCCAAGCATAGCCGCCGAGTTCGCCATTACGACGAATCACACGGTGACAAGGAATAAACCAGCTAATTGGATTCGCACCCACTGCATTCGCCACCGCGCGGCTGGCGGTGGGGTGGCCAATTTGTTGTGCAAGGCTTAGATAATCTGTGGTTTGACCAAATGGAATCTGTAGTATGGCTTGCCAAACCGCTTGCTGAAATGGCGTACCTTGTGGGCAAAGTGTTATCGAATATTCAGCTTTACCAATCGCATCAGCCACCGGCTGAGTGAAGGTCGAGTCGGTTTGGTATTGCATCCCATCAAGCGAAAACGGCCTAAAATCACAGCGGCGTAGGCCTTGTTGATCCAACAACAAGTAAACCTCACCGAAGCGGGTGCGGTGTTGGCCGTAGTTAAGAAGGGAGGACTCAGTCATTTGGTTAGTTTAAGTGACGCTGCCAGCGAATAAAAGTATAATGTGGCGTTTAATAATTAATGTATTAAATCTTGCTAAGGATCGTGTGTGCAAACTACCAGGCCTGGTGAACCAGCCGGACAATTAATTGGCGTATA
>NZ_DATCSL010000032.1:0-37668 GCF_036568485.1 Thiomicrospira sp. | reverse complement strand
GAATGGAACCACCTGATCCCATCTCGAACTCAGAAGTGAAACGTTCCAGCGCCAATGGTAGTGTGGGGTTTCCCCATGCGAGAGTAGGTCATCGCCAAGCTCCATACATCAAACCCCTCAATAGAGGGGTTTTTTTTTGCCTAATCTTTTTCACTTCTGTAACCTAGCACTATCTTGTCGTTTATGTTTAGAGTTTTATGGCTTTTAAGTTATAACTTCTTTAAAATACAAAAAGAATAATTTGGATAAAAGAGATGTATAGGCCTTTTTTTGATTTGACTGATTTACCGTTTCGTTCGACGCCTGATTTAGATTACTTTTATAAGGATGCAGATCGTGAAGAATTGGTTTCTGCTATTTTATATTCATTAGATCGTGGTGATGGAATCATCAAGGTTATTGGTGAGGTAGGAAGTGGCAAAACAACGCTTTTAAGACGACTTAGTCAGACATTATCGGAAAATTATCAGATTGTTTATATTAATTCTCCTAACTTGTCCGCTCATGATATTTTGTTTTTTATTTGTCATGAATTCGGCATTTCTTTGTCTCCTCAAGAACCTAAGTTTTTTTTGATTTCAAAGCTCAGGGATTTTTTTATTCAACAGCATGCAATGGGGCGACAACCCTTGATTCTAGTTGATGAAGCTCAAGCCATGCCACTAGAAACCCTAGAGGAAATAAGATTGTTGCTCAACTTAGAAACCGATCAGCATAAACTGGTACAAATTGTATTATTTGGGCAACCAGAGCTGGATGTGATTCTGTCTAAACCTGAAATACGTCAATTCCAAAGTCGGATTTCACACTCTATTTATTTGCCAGCGTTTGGTGTTCAAGATGTCAAATCGTATTTAAATTTTCGCATGCGAAAAGCGGGATATCAGGGTAAAGATTTGTTTGATACACGGGTTGCTAAGTTTATTTCGAAACACTCTAAGGGTTTACCTAGAGATATTCACGTTTTAGCTGATCGTGCTTTATTGGCAGCCTATTCAGAGGGAACTAAAGTTATAAAACCGAGTCATATTGGTGTAGTCCCTTTCTTTCAAACAACTTTAATGAAATTGAGTTTGTTGGTTTTTGTCATTTTATTGATGGTGTGGGTGATTTTTAATTTTAATCCTGTGCAATTAAATGCATCGACGACCAATAATCCAAGTCAATCTGAGGATTTAAGAACAGATTTACCCACGAGTGAGTTTGAAAAGAAGCTTGAACCAAAAGGATTAGCTGATTGGTCGTTTGATGATTATAAAAAAGATATTAAATCGAGCATGGATTTTATTCAGTCAAACTCAGACATGCTTTACAGTATTCAACTTATGACATCTGATTTGGCAAGTTTACAGCCAACAATGGTAAAACTTGAATCTCAGGACTGGCTTGAGCCTGATCAATTATTCTATTCAATTAATCTTAAGCGTAGTCAGTTTACTGTGTACTATGGGTATTACACTGGTTACAGTAAAGCGATTAACTTTATTAATTCTTTGCCAAATTATATTTTGGCCGGCGATCCTTTTATCGTGTCAAAATTACAGGTATTGAGTTATTTATCTGATTCAATACAAACGAACATAACCAAATAATTAGCGTTTAGGGGTGAGTGTGAAAAACTTTCGAGTCGATTGGGTCATTCTGTTCAGTCTGTTGTTTGGTTTAGCTTCTTGTTCAAATCAGCCGATTGACCAAAATGAGACTAAATTATCTGAGTCGCCCGCTGAGACTGAATCCTCAGGACATTTAACGACTCAGCCCCGTCCCACAGTTAAGAGTACCAGTTCAGACGTTCCAAGTATTATCAGCGCCAGGGCTTATAATATCGCCCCTAAGCCAGAGGTTACGAAACCAGGCTATACCTTAACGGCATTTGATGCGCCAGTGCATGAAATTATTTACCGCCTGGCAGAAATGTCCGGGCATGAGGTTGATATTTGGCCAGGTGTGGATGGTAAGTTAACCATCAATGCGATTAACCAGCCTTTAAAATCGATCTTAAAAAGAATTTCGGACCAACTTAATTTGATTGTTACGCTGGATCAAACTTTGATTCAGGTTAAGGCTGATGAGCCTTACTGGAAACATTATCGAATTGATTATGTAAATATTAAACGTTCGAGCCGTGATTCTATTGTAATGAATATGACGGTGGGCGGATCGGTTAAGCCGACGGAGGGTGGTCAATCCACCGGTAGTCGTTCAAGTGTTGAAGTTGCTTCTGTGCATGATTTTTGGTCGACTTTACGTGCCAGTTTATTAAGCATGACTTATGACCCAACTACCAGGCCTGGTGGTTCTGTATCTGCCACGCCAGCAAATAACACGTTATCCATGGTTCAGAATGTCTCTGCTAGTAGCGAAGACACCTCTAACTCTTCTAACACTAGTCGTCCCACACACAATGTTGCGAGTAAAGTGGTCATTAATCCCGAAGCAGGACTGGTTTTAGTGTATGCCACCAACAAACGCCATCAAGCTGTTCAGCAGTATCTCGACTCAATTACACAGCGTTCGGAACGCCAGGTAATGATTGAAGCATCGGTGGTGGAAGTGGTGTTATCGGAAAATCATCAATCCGGTATTGATTGGTCAGCCAATGGTTTTAGAAACTTATCAAATCGAAGAGCTTTGATGGCACTTCCAGATGCGGAACCTATGGCTGATAATGTCTTCACCGCTACTTTAGGAAATGACATTGGTTTAGATTTAAATGCGGGTTTAAAAGCTTTAGAAGAGTATGGGGACGTTCAAGTGTTATCCAGTCCCAAGATTATGGCGGTGAATAATCAAACTGCTTTACTAAAGGTGGTTGATAACCAAGTTTATTTCACTATCGATGTGTCTCGATCTACTAGTACGGCGGGTACTGATGTCACTTATTCAACGAGTGTCCATACAGTGCCAGTGGGTTTTATGATGAGTATGACGCCGTTTGTAAGTGATCAGCGAGAGGTGTCGTTAAATATACGCCCGACCATTTCACGTATTATTGGTAGTGTGAATGATCCGAATCCAGATCTGATAGAAGTAGGGGCTGAAAGTTCGATTCCGATTGTTCAAGAGCGTGAAATGGAAACTGTGTTGAAACTGCGTGACAATCAAACCGCGGTTATTGGTGGTCTTATTGAGGATAGGCAGGATGATTTAGAATCTGGGTTACCTTGGTTGTCTCGCTTGCCTATCTTAGGCAAAAGCTTATTCGGTTATTCTCAGCGTAAAACCACCAAGACGGAACTGGTCATTTTTATTCGTCCTATTATTGTGGATCGTCCAGATATTGAGTCTGGTGATTTACAAGCCTTCCGCAGCCTGCTAGATAAACGCACAGGAGCGGCTGAATGAGTGTCTTGTTAGACGCATTGAAAAAAGCGGCCGCCGAAAAAAAAGCCAATCAAGCGAACAAGCCGCAAGTTGAAAAAAATGTTGAATTAAAGTCAGATAGCAAGTTGGCTGATATTGAATATCTAACGCCAAACAAACCGCAGGTGTCGGCTGAAAAACTAAACAAATTAAACTCTGAGATTAAGTCGCCAAGTAAAACACCTGCTGAATCTCAAAAATTAGCCAAACCTGCATCGTTAGCTAGGGCACAGCCAGATAGCTCGATTAGTGAGCCAAAATTTAAGCTAGCTGAGCCAGATACAGAAATGACGCCGTCTAAATTGATGGATGTGTTGTCTGAGACACAAGAGGTTAGCCAGACTCCTACTACTCCAAAAAATAGGCCTGTTGAATCTGAGGAGGCCAGTTCACAAGGTGCCGAAGAGTATAAGCTAGCTAATAAAAAAGCTGGATTAGAAACCTTGCTAAAACCAAGTAATACTTGGTCATCGCCTCAAAAAGTATCGCAAACGAAACCTGTAAAGACGTCTTTTTCACCTGCTTTAACTACAACCTTGAAACCGATTAAACCCTCACTATCGCGCAAACTTTACCTGCTTTTTTTGGGGCTTAGTGCATTTAGCGCTATCCTGATTTATTTCGCACTTTTTATTATTCAGGACTTAGAGCAGCACTATGATTTTCAAGTAGAACAGTTCAGTTCAAATATTCAGAAGCCGACACAGTCAGAGGAGCAAAATGATAGAGACCAAACGACAGAACCGATGGTTTCTGATGATGTGATCCAGCGTGTGGAGACAACTTCAAATCAGAAGCAAACAAAGCCGTCTGAAACACAGCTTAATGCTGAGAAAAATTCTGAACCCCAAGAAATACCAAACTCTTCAAATACGAAGGCACAGTCAGAGTCATCAGAAGTCACCAGGCCTGGTGCGGTTATAAAAGTTAAACGAGAGGCAAGGGTTAATGAAAATGAACTAGCCTATCAGGCTTATTTGGAATCAGACCTTGATAGAGCGGAGTATCATTATCGACGGGGCTTAGCAAACAATCCTGACAGCAAAAATAGCCAAATCGGTCTGGCTGCGGTGGCCGCTCAGCGACAAGATTATGAACAGGCAATGGCTTATTATCAACAAGTCCTAAAACAAAATTCGGAAGACCAAGATGCTTTGCAGGGCATTGCCTCGATTGCGACTGAACTGGAAAACCAGCAAGCCATGATGACAGAGTTGGTTAATTTAGCAAGGCGTTATCCTGACTTGGCTAGCTTACAATTTGCTTTGGGTAATCAATATGCACAGCGTCAAGACTGGTTTAAAGCACAACAACACTATTTTGACAGCGTACGTTTGGAGCAAAATAACCCGGATTATCGCTTAAATTTGGCGGTAAGTTTGGATCATCTAGGTCAGTTTCAGAATGCTTTGGAGCAATATAAACTCAGTTTAGCCTTAGCGGATAAGTACCCAACAGCGCAATTCAATAGTTCGGCTATTTATCAGCGTATTAACCTATTACAGACTTTTATGGAGCAGAATTAATCATGGCTCAACCCATGCGTTTAGGTGACAAGCTGATACATGAAGGTTATATCAATGCCGATCAGTTAAGAATAGCCTTAACAGAACAACGTCGTACGGGTAAAAAACTGGGTGAAATTTTTGTTTACCTTGGCTTTATGACCGAAGAACAATCGCGTGAAGCGGTAGGTGAGTCTACCGGTTACGACTCGATGAGTATTAAGGGAATTGTGCCTGACTTAAGTGCATTAGAGATGCTCACCGAAGCCTTTGCGCGTGCCAACCAAATTCTGCCGATTAGCTTGCGCGACGACCTGCTTAAATTGGCCATGAGTAATCCAGAAGATATATTGCTACTGGATAAAGTGCGCCGTAATTTAAAGCGCACCGATTTACGGTTGCAACCAGTATTAGTCGCCGAATCAGAAATTCAGTTCGCGATTGACCACTATTATGGCTATGAACTGTCTATTGATGGCATCTTAAATGAGCTGGAAACGGGACAAGTCGATATTCATGCCTTGTCCGAAACAGATGAATATTCACAGCCTATGGTGCGTTTAGTTGATAGCTTGCTCACCGATGCGGTTAAACGCGAGGCGTCAGACATTCACTTTGAGCCAGAAGAATATTACGTGCGCGTACGTTATCGAATCGATGGTGTGCTGCAAGAGGTTCGTTTGTTGCATAAATCACTTTGGTCAGGCCTGGTGGTGCGCTTAAAAGTCATTTCAAACTTGGATCTAACCGACCAGCGTCTACCGCAAGATGGTCATATGGATTTAGTTGTGATGGGGCGTCGCATTGACTTTAGGGTGTCTTCCTTGCCGGGCACACACGGTGAAAACTTTGTATTACGTATTCTTGATCGAGAAAAAGGCATTGTGCCCTTAGACAGCTTGGGGTTAGATCCAGACGCCTATCAAGAAGTAAAACTTATGATGAGCCGGCCGAATGGTATTTTCTTGGTTACGGGGCCAACTGGTTCCGGTAAAACGACAACCTTGTATTCGATTCTAAATGAAGTCAACGATGTAGGTGTTAACATCATGACACTCGAAGACCCAGTCGAATATCCAATGTCATTAATTCGGCAGACCGCGGTTAATGACGATATAGGTTTAACTTTTGCACGTGGTATTCGTGCCTTACTTCGCCAAGATCCCGATATTATTTTGATTGGTGAAATTCGCGATGCAGAAACGGCTGAAATGGCGTTTCGTGCGGCGATGACCGGCCACCAAGTTTTTGCTACACTGCATACCAACTCAGCCCTAGGAACGATTCCACGTTTGCTCGATATCGGCGTACCATCAACGGTATTAGCCGGTAACATTATCGGTATTGTCGCACAACGTTTAGCGCGCAAACTCTGTCCTCATTGCAAAAAACCTTATCAGCCAGATGCGTTTGAAGCTCAGTTGGTCGGGCTGGAAGAAAATGAGAATGCGGTGTTATACAAAGCCGTGGGCTGTGAAGCCTGCAATGGCATTGGTTACAAAGGACGACTGGCCATATTAGAAACTTTGCGTTTTACCAACGAAATTGACGATTTATTGTTAGATGAGGCCCCTACACACGTATTGCTCAAACAGGCTAAAAAGCAAGGGTTTCGTACGCTATCGGAAAGTGCGGTGAGCTGGGTGCGTCGTGGAGATACCACCTTGGATGAAATCAGTCGTGTGGTTAACTTAACTGAGTTGGTATAAGGCTGAGTATGCAAATCTATCAGTTTTCGGGTATTAATCGTTTTGGTGAAAGGGTTCGTGGCCAAATAGAGGGTAAGAACCAGGCCGAAGTGGAACAAAAATTACAAGCCTCCAAAATCGACATTTTGAGTCTTAAACCTAAAGGTCGAGGTTTAAAACTGTTTAGACGTGCAAACATTTCACGCAAAGAAATCATTGCTATTACCTTCCAATTTGAGCAACTTTTACGTGCAGGTGTGCCCTTAATGGAAATCATTGCGGATTTAAGAGATTCGTTTGATAACCATGCTGTTAAAGAGATGCTGAATTTTATTTATCAATCTATGGAAGGTGGTGAAACCTTTTCAGACTCATTGCAAAGTTATCGGGATGTGTTTGGTGATGTTTATATTTCTTTAGTGTCAGTGGGCGAACAAACTGGGCAGTTAGAGGTCATATTGGCTGACTTGGCAAATATGTTGAAGTGGGAAGATGAGTTACTTGCCAAAGCTAAGAAAGTCATGATTTACCCAGCGATTGTGAGTTTAGTTGTGCTGAGTGTTGTGGTGCTCATGATGGTGTTTGTAGTGCCGGAACTATTAGGTTTTATCGGTCAAATGGGTGGGGATTTAAGTGTCTCAACCCAAGCGTTAATTGCTACCTCCAGTTTTATTCAAAATAACATTTTATTATTGATTTTGGCGCCGTTTATCTTGGTGTTTATATTCAAAGCTTGGTTGAAACGTTCTCAGTTGTTTCGAGTTCAATTTGATAAAGCTAAATTTAAAATTAAGATTATTGGCCCCGTGCTGTATAAGTTGAAAATTGCACGATTGGCGAATTCACTGGCGGTTATGTACAGTGCCGGCATGAGTTTTACCGAAAGCATGCTACTGGCGGCAAAGGTCGTGGATAACACCTACATGGAAAAAAATGTACTCATGGCGATTCGCCTGATTAAAGAAGGCGAACCTATTCATCAAGCTTTTGAGTCGGCAAATGTGTTTCCGCCGCTTGGGGTGCGTATGGTAAAAGTAGGCGAGCGGAGCGGGAAGATGGATGAGTCATTAAAAAATGTGAGTTATTTTTATGACCGTGAAGCCAAAGAGAGTATTGAAAAGATAGAGCCGGCCATTGAGCCTTTATTAACGATCATCATGGCCGTCATTGTCGGTTGGGTGATGATGGCCGTGCTCGGGCCTGTTTACGACACCATTACACAGGTTCAATTTTAAGGTCAAACTTATGCGTTATGTGCTTTATGCGATGGATCATCATTTAGAAGTCTTTCAGTTGCGAGGGCGTAATATCATTGGTCACCAATCGCTGAAGTGGCCAGAGGTAGAAACCTTTGTCGAGAAGATATCGCCTCGAGCGCAAATCAGTGTGGTTTTAGATGTCATTGATGAAGATCTACAAGTGGAATTTGTGCCAAAACTTTTACCCTGGGAAAAATGGGCATTACAAACTCGGCTAGTGAATAAGTTACGTCAAAAAGGAGCCAGCACCCAACGCTTTATTTGGACAGGTCAAACTCAAACTAACGAAGATAATCGGAAAGAAGAGATGCTGTTAAGCGTTGCACTTTATCCTTCTAGTGCGGTTTCAAAGCTGATGGATCAATTAAGTGATTCGCATGTTATATGGACAAGTTTGCATTCTTCTGCCTTTTTACTCAAGCGCCTATTGCGCTCTTACATGAAGGATCAACTTAAGTTAACCGCTAAACAAACCAAAGCCCCGATTTTGTTAGTGGCAAGAATGTCAGAGCGCCATTATCGACAATGTTTTTTTCTTAATGGTCAGTTGCGTTTGACTCGGGTTGTTGAGCTCAAGTCCGGCCAAGATACCGATACGGATGTCGCTAAAATTGAATTTTTAGCGCAAGAGTCAAAACTGGCCACACGTTTTATCTACAGTCAAAAAGTGCTGCCTCAAGGCGCGGCTTTCAACTACATTATTGTGGATCATGTTGATGAAACCTTGTGTGATCAATATTGGTCAATATTTGAGCGTTTAGGGGTGGTGTCGCCAAACTGGGATAAAGATCAACAATTTTTCGATGTGGTTAATTTAGTCAACCGCGTCAGTATGCCATCCGACGACTTATGTTATGGTAATGCGGTCCTCGCGCAGTCTGTGCAAATGGGATGGCTGTCCTCTTTCTTCAGCCATCCAGCCATTCAAAAGGTTAACCGGTTTCGTTATGCCGGTTTCACGCTGAAACTTCTGGCTGCTTTAATTGTGATTTTGATGGGCTTTTTGACGGTCAAGTCGAGTTTAGAAAACCGCTTTCTCGATCGACAACAGGCTTTGTTTCATCAAGTGGAACAAGCGTTGCAAATTCAAAAAAAGCACTTAATTCAAGAGTTCGATGGCCAAGTGAAGTCGCAACATATGCAAGCGATAGTTGAGTTTTCTGATCAATTAAAAAATATATCGACAACTCAACCCTATGGCTTAGATTTGCTAGCATTAGCAGACTTATTTAGTCGTCATAGCAAAATTAAAATTGAACAGCTTCGTTGGTTTCCCGAGAATCAATTTGACGATAACGAGTATAAAGTAACTGTGCGAGGCTTAGTGCATCCATTTGATGGGCGGTATAAACCTATAACTGAGGCCTTAAATAATTTCGCCAAAGACCTAGCGCAACAGTCTAATATTAGCCAAGTCGTGTTTTTACTAAAACCTTTTACGGAAGATCAATCACAACAACTGAGTGTTCAGACAGGGCGAGAGGTTAAGGCCTTACCGTTTAGTTTGGAATGGGTGATGCACCTAGACCCTTCGCTGAAGGAAAAACCATGATTAAGTTTGATTTGGGTTTTAGTCATCGCTACTTTCAGCGTTTAATTCTTTGGCCATTATCAAGTTTAATCTTGGCTTTGGTTTTAAGCTGGATCATCTATGCTCAACTACTCAGTCCCATTGGCCAGCAAGCAGAGCAGGTAGAAAATCGGGGGCAAAGGGTTACCCAGTTGGTGCTTCAAGTTGATCAGTTAAAACAGGAACGAGTGATTCAACAAAAATACGCACAAGACTATGAACGACTTAAACAACAAGGTTTTATGCAACCCGTTGATCGCGTTATTTGGACGGATCAATTAAACCAAGTAAGCCAGGCCTGGTTGTTGAGTGGTTTGAGTATTCAATTTGAAGCCGAAAAGCGTCTAAGTCCTGCGGATGTAAAACAACTTCCGATCTCTCAAACTATTTTTTATCGAACAAAATTAAACCTTAATTTACGACTACAAACCGATGCGGACTACATAAAATTAGTGGATTGGCTACATCACAATGTGAGTCCATTCTTTGTGATTGAGCATTGCGATCTTCAGCTTCAACGAAGTGGTGTCGAACTGGCGATGGCGCTCAAGCCAGAACAAGGAAATATTATGATGCGTTGTGGATTGCAATTATTGCGCGCTGAACCCGCTGTTTTTGATCCGAAGGCATGGCGTTGAGTATGATGGCAAATAGACAAAAAAATGGATCGATCTTGAAAAGTAATCCGTTTAAACGCGTTAACTGCTTATTCTTACTGCTAGCAAGTCTGCTGAGCTCGCAGGCGATTCAAGCCGAGATGCCGCGGTTGTTAATGACACCGGATCAACGTCAAATAATTGAAGCCGAACGTCAAACTTATTTAACGCAACCGCCTGAGCAAAAAACCGAAAACACATCAACAAAAAGCGAATCACCAGGCCTGGTGACAGAAGTTAAAACCTTATTCGTCAGTGCGATTTTAGTCTATCAAGGTCATAAGCGAGCTCAAATTAATGGTGACATCTATAAGGAGTCTGAGTTAAAACACGGGATTCAGCTGCACCGTATCGAAGACCAAACGGTTACCCTTAGTGTTAATGGCCAATGGGGACGCGCTAAAATAGGCGTGTTATATCCTTTAAAAGATTGGCCAAAGCCCCCGCAAAGCAAAATCATCACCGAACCTTAAGCGCAGGTGGTGGTTAATTAAAATCCCACTGATGGGGTCGCTAGTGGAGCGAGCATGCCAGTGAAGTGAGAGATAAAATCTTCTTATAAGCGTTTGGTTATATTCTATTAAAATCGGCTTGCAATTTGTTGGGAAACACGTCAGAATTACCAACGCTAGAGAGGCAAAACCTATTTGGAGTATTCAATGAAACAATTAACTCTTAAAGCTTTGTTTCTGTCAGGTGTTGCGGCATTCTCAATGAATGTTCATGCTTCTTCTGTCTATGATCAGTGTGTTGACGATGCACAAAAGCTAATTGCAGCGGGTATCGAAGGTGGTAACACAGCGGCACGTGAAGTGCAGCAGTCTACTACTGTTGATCAGTGTAAAGCGGCATTAACTGAGATCGAAGCTAAGTATGAAGGCCAGTTTAAATTTGAAAAAGACGGTAAGGAGTACGTACGTGCCCCTTATTCAGTCATGACGGCTGAAGATCGTGAAATGTGGGCAACCCTTTTCAATGCGATCGACACCAAAAATTTCATGGGCGTTCGTTACCTGATGGCTGTTTACTATCGTCAATAAAATCCCTTCTATTGACAATAGGTGATGCTATCTCGAAAAGCCGGTTTAATAACCGGCTTTTTTTATGCCAAAAATAAACGAAAATTTGGATGTGTTGTGGCGACAAAAAACTTATTTACCCAAGTGTATGAGTGTTTAACTTGCTCCGAACTGAACCATAAAATGCATTTGTTAGATGGTTTGTTAGCGGATTGGACGGAGCAGCGCTTTAATTTTGAGCCATTAGAAGAGGTCAAACGCATCGCGGACCCTGGACGTCCAATCAAGCCTGATCTGGTAGCACCTAAGAACTTATTACGACGTCGAATAGGTTCGCCGGAAGGTCATGCGGCTTTAATGCATGCGATTGCTCATATCGAATTTAATGCTATTAACTTAGCCTTGGATGCGGTTTATCGATTCCAGGATATGCCACGTGATTTTTATGCCGATTGGTTAGGCGTTGCAGGAGAGGAAGCCTATCATTTTCAAATGATCCGAGAGCATTTGTTTAACTTAGGTTATGAATATGGTGACCTTGCAGCTCATAATGGATTGTGGTTAACCACTTACGAGACCGATCATGATGTGTTGGTTCGAATGGCGATGGTGCCTCGTACGCTGGAAGCGCGGGGCTTGGATGTGACGCCTGATATGATTAAACGTTTGCGGGCGATTGGTGATCATCGCGGTGTAGAAATCCTAAAGATTTTATTGCGTGATGAAATTGGCCATGTTGCGGTCGGCACGCGTTGGTATCGCTATTTGTGTGAGCAGCGGGGCTTGAATCCGTTTGAAACCTTCGAGTCTATTTTAACCACCTATTTTCATGGTGATATTCGGGGGCCTTTCAATTATGAGGCACGCCAGCAGGCCGGATTTTCAGAACAAGAGATTGCTTGGTTAAAATCCATGGAAGCGCAAACTTTCGAGAGTCACACATGACTGACAAAGGCCTAATACGTCTTTCAGAAACGCAGCGCATGCGTATTCAATTGCGCCATAAAGCGTCAATTGAACGTTTTGGTTATCAACCTCAAGCCTTGTTTTGGACAGATGCCGACGTGCAAAAACAACGTTTTGACGTGTTGGCGAGCTTGATCCCTCATCTCGAAAAACCTAATCACCAGGCCTGGTCAGTTTTGGATGTAGGGTGTGGTTTTGCCGATTTTTATACCTATTTAGATTTAGCCGGTTATCGCATCCATTACACCGGGTTGGATATTTCGCCTGACATGATATACAGCGCGCGCTGTTTGCATCCAGCAATACAATTGTATGAAGGTGAGTTAGTGGACCAGTCATTTGAAAATAATTCATACGATTTTGTATTTTTATCTGGTGCATTAAATGAAGTCGTCGATGAAACGGGGGCTTATGCCAAATCGGTTATACAAGACCTTTATCGAATCGCTCGTTTAGGCGTTGGGTTTAATTTGTTAAATAAACACAATCCCTGGATTCAATCTAGACCGGATTTGCAAAGCTTTTATCCTGCGTCCATAGTGGCTTTTTGTGAGCGTTTTGCTTATAGAGTTGACTGGCGATCGGATTATTTACCTAACGATTTTAGTGTGTTTTTAAGCAAAAAAGTGGAAGTGTAATCATGCGATTTGGGATTGATTTAGGCGGCACTAAAATTGAAATTGTAGCGTTAGATAACCAAAATCATATTTGTCTGCGTGAGCGCGTTTTAACCCCGAAAGGGAATTATGCCGGTACCTTGGATGCAATTGTCAGTTTGGTGCTAGAGGCCGAACATAAACTTGGTCAAACGGCAAGCGTTGGAATTGGCATTCCGGGTGCGGTTTCAGCCAAAACTGGGCGCGTCAAAAACGCCAATTCAACGTGGTTGATTGGTCAAGATTTGCAAGGTGACTTACAAAACCGGCTAAAACGCGAAGTGCGAATTGCCAATGATGCCAATTGTTTTACTCTTTCAGAAGCCTCACAGGGTTCGGCGCAAAATGCGCAAAGTGTTTTTGGTGTCATCATTGGCACAGGCTGTGGAGGTGGGCTGGTGGTCAATGGGCAGATATTAGTGGGTGCGAATGCCATAGCGGGTGAGTGGGGACACAACCCTCTGCCGTGGCGAAGCGATCAGGATCGACCGATTGATTGCTATTGCGGCCAACAAGATTGCATTGAAACCTTTTTATCAGGAAGCGGCCTAGCTCAACGTTACGCACTTGAAATGGGTGAAGAATGCTCGGCACAGCAGGTTGTAAACTTAATGCGCCAAGGTTATCAACCTGCTGTTCAGATGATGGCACGTTATTATAATTGGATGGCGAAAGGTTTAGCCTCGGTGATTAATGTGTTTGATCCTGACGTGATCGTGTTAGGCGGCGGGTTAAGTCAGGTTGAAGAACTATATACCGAGGTGCCCAAACGCTGGTCTCAGTGGGTATTTAGTGATCAAGTCGTAACCGAGTTAAAACCGCCCATGCATGGTGATTCCAGTGGCGTGATTGGCGCGGCTTGGTTGTGGGGCAAGGGTTAGGAGAAAAGTATGAAAACATTGACCGAATTAAATGAACTAGACCAATTGATTGCTGAGCAACCAGGCCTGGTAGTCTTGTTTGGCGGCGAGCATTGCGGTGTTTGTCAGGTGATTAAACCTAAGCTTGAAATGATGTTAAGCGAACGTTATCCGTTGTTGCAGATGGTATATATTGATTGTCAGCAAAGTCAAAGTTTGTGCGCCCAAAAGTCGGTATTTAGCTTGCCGGTAGTGCAGGTGTATTTTGACCGCCAGCGTTTTATTGAAAAGGCTCGCAGTTTTAGCCTAGCCGCCTTGTTGGATGAAATTGAACGTCCGTATGCGTTGCTGTTTAATACAGCCGAATAAGTGAAACCACCAGGCCTGCAGGTTGGTCGTGTGCATTAATAAAACTGATAATGTTTTCGTACGGTTTGTTTGATTTGCCACTGACAGCTTAAACTAGCCGGAAAGGTCACTAAGTTACCGGCTTTGATTACTACAGGCTCCCCTTGTTCTGGGGTGATGAGAACTTCGCCTTCAAGTAGGTAGCAGACCTCAGTAGTGTCGTAATACCAATCAAACTCTGAGGGCGCTTTCTGCCAAGTTGGCCAGTGTTGAACATCCAGCCGATCAAGTTCGGTTTGATTGGGTTTGGTTTGAATCATAATAGAAAGCATCATGGTTTCCTTGGGTTTTGCTTAGCTTGGCCGTTATTCTAGCAAAGACTTCATTAAAGAGATTAACAAAAGGCGGTGAGTATGTTTGTGGTTTACAGTCCAGAAGGTCGCAATTTTATTGGTGCTGAGCCGACCAATAAAGCCACGAAAGTCAACCCAGTGACACCGGCCGAATTTAAAGAAACCATGATGGAGCTGGATAAGGATTACCCAGCCGAAGCTCAGCGCCACCAGCGTGCTAATTATGCATTGGGTCAATACCAAAAACAGCTTGAAACCATGAGTGATCGGCACGTAGTCGTAACGGTGTCGGAGATTATGTCCAGTCCGGTGATTAGCTTGCCACCCAGTGCTACCTTAACTGAAGCTTGGGATATTATGCAGCAACGACGGATTCAGCATATTCCGGTGGTAGATGGGCAGAGGTTGGTGGGGATTTGTTCGTCGCAAGAATTGTTGCGCCATGTGATCGTGAATCAAGCGAATCAAATTCAAACGCCGGCCGATCGTGCCATTATGGATATTGCCAATCCAGAAGTGGTGACAACCTTAGCAAATGTTGACGTGCGCCGAGTGGCCTTTATGATGAGTCAATATCGGATAGGATCTTTGCCAGTCATGTCTGAAGACGGTCATCAAATGATTGGCATGATTACGCGTTCAGATTTAATCAAGCGGTTGGCTAAACTGCCGCCGCTTGAAATTTATGCTTAAGCCAAATTAACTTTGGACTTGATCCGCTTGTTGCGATTTTGCGACGTCTTCATGAACCTTCTGCATGTCTAAACCACGCAATTGAGCAATCGCTTCTTCTAAGTTGCTGGCTGGAATCGCGCCAGGGTTGGCATAAACCACCACTTTTTCACGCATTAAAGCAAGCGTTGGGATCGAGCGCACTTGAAACATACCAGCTAACTCTTGCTCTTCTTCGACATTGATTTTAGCAAACACAATGTCTGGATGTTTTTCAGATACTTCCTCAAAAACAGGGCCAAATTGTTTGCAAGGACCACACCATTCTGCCCAAAAGTCTAAAATAACCATGTCGTTATTATTAATGGTTTCGTCAAATTGGGCGAGGGTTAGATTGATTACGGCCATGAGGTTTCCTTTCTTTCGTTTTATAAATGATTGCTTCGGCTTTACACCGATGGCGTGCCGCCATGCGTAAGCTTGGCTGGGTCTAAATAACCTAATAAAGTGGCTTCATCCAAATCCGTCATTTCTAAGGCGACCTCGAGCACAGGGCGCGCGCTACGGTATGCTTCTTTAGCAATAGCCGCGCCTTTTTCATAGCCTACCACAGTATTTAAAGCCGTGACTAGGATTGGGTTAATGTCGAGCGCTTTTTTAAGCTGAGTTTGATTAACCTCAAATCCGGCGATAGCTTGATCTGCTAACTGTCTAGCCGCATTGCTGGCCAAGTTTAAACTGTTGAGTAAGTTGTCAGCAATCATCGGTAGCATGACGTTAAGCTGGAAGTTGCCAGACTGGGCACCAATTGTGATCGCCATATGATTGCCCGTTATTTGCGCCGCTACCATCGCTACCGCTTCAGGAATAACTGGGTTCACTTTACCTGGCATAATTGAACTTCCTGGCTGTAAAGCGGGTAACTGAATTTCGCCTAAACCGGCTAGGGGGCCCGAGTTCATCCAGCGTAAATCATTAGCGATTTTTATTAAACTGGCCGCTAATACATTAAGCTGACCGCTTAACTCAAGTGCCGTGTCTTGTGAACTGAGCCCGATGAATAGGTTCGGCATTGGGCTGAAGTTTTGCTGAGTTAACTGTGAAAGTTTTTCGCAAAAACGTGTTGAAAACTCAGGGTGAGCATTGATGCCTGTGCCTACGGCAGTGGCGCCTTGAGGTAACATTAATAAACGTATTTTTGTATTTTCAAGGCGCGCAATGTTGTCGGCAATTTGTGCTCCCCAAGCCGATAACTCCTGGCTAAAACGGATTGGCATGGCATCCATTAAATGGGTGCGTCCGGTTTTTACCACATCATCAAGTTCAGTTTCACGTGCTTTAATAGTATCGGCTAAATGTTTTAAGCTTGGAATTAATTGTTGCTCTAATACCAAAGCCGCGCTTACGTGAATGCTGCTTGGAATGACGTCGTTCGAGCTTTGGCTCATATTGACATCATCATTAGGGTGAATTTTAACTTGGCTGAGCTGGCTAGCTAAGTTTGCGATCACCTCATTTATATTCATGTTAGTGCTCGTGCCAGAGCCAGTTTGAAATACATCCACTGGAAACTGGTGATCATGTTGGCCGCTCAAAATCTGCTTGACGGCTTGTTCAATCGCATCAACCTTGGGCTGTTCGATTTGGTTTAAATCCAAATTTGCTTGCGCGCAAGCAAGCTTGACGTAGGCGAGAGCGTGGATAAAAGCCGGCGCCATTCCGCGCCCACTAATCGGAAAGTTGTTAATTGCACGCTGGGTTTGCGCGCCGTAAAGTGCGTTGGCCGGAACCTCAAGGGATCCCATGCTATCTTGTTCTATACGAGTTTTTGACATGGTTAAAGACGGTCTTTTTTGAATTAATAAAGTTTTAAAATGAATGAGCCTTTTTTTGTCCGGATGCGGATCTATCCCTAGGCTTATAAATTATTGGTATCATTTTACGCATCTTTCATTCAAAAACCCATAGGTTGCATAATGAAGCGCAAAAAACTGTTAAAAAAATGGGCTAAACAAACCAAGAAAAACCAACGACTAATTAAAGAGTTGGCTGACGCAAAAGCCCTAAATCAGTTTTACGCGATTTGGACGCATGAACTGCGTTCACCTTTGAGCGTGGCCGAAGTGACGCTGGCTGAATTAAAAACACACCACTTGGTTCAAAATAACCATGCAAGCGACCACCAGGCCTGGTGGTTACTTGAGTCTGCCATGCAGCAGGTTTCCATGTCGGTTAATGATTTATTAGGTTTGGCACAAGTAGCGAATCAGCGCTTAATTATTCAGCGGCAGCCATTTAATCTACAAAGCGTTCTGCATGAATTAGAAGCCATGTCACTTAAATTGTTAGGCGATAAAGCGATTAAGTTGGTGTTTCAGCCAGTCGATGCTGATGTTTGGTTAAATGGTGATGCGTTTCGTTTAAAGCAAATTCTGCTCAATTTATTAGCCAATGCCATCAAATTCACTCAGCAGGGACAGGTTGCGTTGAACTGGCAACGTGACGCTAAAGGGGTAAGATTTCAAGTCCAAGATACGGGGCCAGGTTTGTCTGCCTCACAACAAGCGCATCTGTTCAAACCATTTCACCAGTTGTTGCAAAGCCAAGCGGGTGAGACTATAGGGTCGGGTTTGGGTTTATTTATTGTTCAGTCGTTGGTTCGAGCTATGCAAGGGCAGCTTCAGCTCGAATCTGAAGTGGGTAAAGGGACCCGTTTTACCGTGCATTTGCCATGGTTGGAGGGGGGCGAAAACGCAAATCAAGCTACCAGTCTTACGCAAGATAAGGTGTCTGAGGCCTCTCAGATTCGTGTGTTATTAGCCGATGATTCAGCATTGAGTCGACGTCTTTTAATCAATCAATTAACCCATCCAAATATTGACTGGGTTGAGGCCGAAGACGGAGAGCAAGCTCTGCACTTATTGCAAAACCAGACATTTGATTATGTGATTTTGGACAGTTTTATGCCTAAGTTAAATGGTGATCAGCTCTGTCAGAATATTAGGCAGTTCCAAATGGACGGCCAGCAGGTTAACTTAAAAGGTTTGTTTTTAATTAGTGCCGAGCCAGCGGTGCTTGATCAGTTAAACCCTTGTTTTGATTATTGTTTAATTAAGCCAGTAGATCCTGTGCAATTAATTAAACGATTTGGATTATCCATGTCGCCAGCTTCAGAAAATCCAAAAAAAGACGATTGTAAAAATTTTATACATGATAAAATACCTAGTGATTTAACCGAAATGCTTCCTGAATTTATTAGGGAGGTTGAATACCTACTAGCTGAACTTGAGCTGTGTCTACGAACATCTCAGTATGAGACGTGTCGCGATTGGATACATAGGTTGAAAGGCAGCTGCATGCTGTTTCAGCAAAATGCTTGGTTGGTTGATATAGAGAGTTTGGAAACGGCCATTCAGCAAGAATTGCCACAAGACGCTTTAGAAAGGTTACATAAAATTCGTTCGCACGTTGTTCAGTTACAAGCGACTTGCGAACTTTAAGCATATTATTAGGGGTGTTTTATCATGGCTAAAAAGATCAATTTGTTGTTAGCGGAAGATCACGATTTAGTGCGCGCGGCTTTAAAGTCGCTGATTGAATCCGATGACGGGTTTAAAGTCGTGGCCGAAGCCGAAGATGGTATTACTTGTTTGGAGCAGGTACGTGCTAAATCACCTGACATTGTTGTTTTGGATTTGGCGATGCCAAAGCTAAATGGTTTAAATACCATTTCACAATTGAAGCGCCGTCATCAGGACACAAAAATTGTCGTATTAACGGCAGCTGAAACGCCAAGTGTTTGGCAGGAAGCTTTGGAGTTAGGCATTCATGGTATTGCGACCAAGTCAGTGAGCAAAAAAGAACTGTTGGATGGTTTGCGTAAAGTGATGGATGGTGAGCGGTTTGTTCATACTAAAATTCAACCTAGCGTGGCGAATTTCTTAGATGATGACCTGTCAATGAAGAAAAAACGCGGCATGCGTAAGCTTTCAGTTCGCGAAAAGCAGGTCACTAAGTTGATTGCTGAGGGTTATAAGACTAAAGATATCGCTGAAATGTTAGAGATCAGTGATCGCACCGTGTCTAAGCATCGTGAAAACTTGATGACTAAGCTTGGCGCTACCTCACCAGCTGAAATCACACACTATGCAAACGATACCGGTTTAACCAAGGTTAAGTTGTTAGAGATTGAGTAATTAATTGTTGTTGGTTTAATTAAGCTTAAAAAAAGCCGCGAGTTAATCGCGGCTTTTTTGTATCTAAAGTAAATGCTAACTTATTGAATTTTTAAGTAAGCATAACCTTCGCTTTGCAAAATTGCGATATCGTAGACACCAGAAGCAACCAGCTCAACACCGTCATAAAGTTTGTCTTCAGATAAACCTACTTCAGCTCGAGTTGTGTCACATAGTTTTACTTTAACGCCACGTGAGTTCATCAAGGCATCTAGGCGGCCCTTAAGTTCATCGCGACGCTCCAATAAAGCTTCATCATGCTCATAAGCGGTACCTTTTAAGGCGTCATCGGTTGTAAAGCGAAGACCATGACCCACAAATACTAATTGAACATCGGCATTCATTAATTGGTTTTCATAAGCGGTCATAATGTTATTAATCGAAGTAAGCGTAGCTGAATAACGGGTAACATCATTAAAGTCGACGTGATAGACCACTTTTGCCCCATCGTCCGCCGCCTGGAGTGGGGCGTTGAGTAGTACAAACATTAACGCTACTAGACTAAAGAGATTGAGTTTTTTCATGTTGTATCCTTTGATCTTAAGATCTATTTTTTTAGATGATTTTTGTAATTTCACGACTGCTACGCAGTTCGCGAATCGCGTCGTTTACTCGGTTAAATAAAGTGCGACTGTCCTCATCGGGTTGACGAAGTTCGGTCACACCGGCTTGGCTGGTTAAGCAGGTAACGGTGTTTTCATCCAAACGGATTTTGTAGCCCGAAATTTTTTCTTGTGCCAGTTTGGCGATGCGAAACGCATCTACGGCTTTTACTTCTGGTAAAACAATCATAAATTGATCACAACTCAAGCGTCCAATGTGCCCCAGGTTTCCGGCGGTTTGCTGGATAGCATGGGCGGCATTTAAAATGGCTTTATCGCCAAGCTCGTGGCCATAGCCATCAGTAATATTTTTAAAGCAGTCTAAATCAATTTTGATTAGAGATAACGGCTGCTTGTTTAGTTTAGCGGTGTTGATTAACTCATCGGCTAAATCTAAAAAGAAGTCACGATTATAAAAATTGGTGAGCGCATCGTTTTTAGATAAGTGTTCAATTTGTTCTTCCATGTGTTTGCGTGAGCTGATATTGATCGCTAGCCAAATGACCGCAGGTTGACCATAAACATCAGTCTGCAATGGATAAACACGTGCTTCATACCATTGGCCACCTTGCGGACCATTCGGGTCAATGCCTTGGACTTCATCATTGGCCAATTGGTATTCAATTTCTTGTAAGCGCTGAGTTTTAATGGCTTTTTGCACCACATTTAAAAAACGCATGGCCATTTTTTCCGGTAAAACTTCAGCGTAGGTTTTGCCGATTAGGGTGTGACCATCTGCATAAAGCGAACGTTCTTGGCCACCTATTATGTCTAAATAAGTACCATCTTCACCCATAATAAAAATCGGGTCAGGCATGGCGTTGGCAATCGCTTCAATATGTGAGTGTAGCGTTTGATCTGTTTGCGGCATTGCAGGATGCTCCAGTTAATTAATTCTTAGTTATTGGCTTATATTTGATGCGGTGCGGTTGAGCCGCATCCGCGCCTTTACGACGTTTATAGTCGGCCTCATAATCTGAGAAGTTGCCTTCAAACCATTCCACGTGAGAGTCGCCTTCAAACGCCAACATGTGGGTTGCAATACGGTCAAGGAACCAACGGTCGTGCGAAATCACCACCGCACAGCCAGCAAACTCAAGCAGGGCGTCTTCAAGTGCGCGTAAAGTTTCAACATCTAAATCGTTGGTTGGTTCATCGAGCAATAATACATTGCCGCCTTTACGCAGGGTTTTGGCTAAATGCACACGGTTACGTTCACCACCCGAAAGTTCGCCAATGCGTTTTTGTTGATCGCCGCCTTTAAAGTTAAAACGTGAACAATATGCGCGTGAGTTAACTTCAAAATTACCGACCATGAAAACTTCATCGCCACCAGAAATCTCTTCCCAAATGGTTTTGCTATCATCCAATGCATCGCGGCTTTGATCGACGTAAGACAATTGGACGGTTTCGCCAAATACGATGTCACCTGAATCCGCTTTCTCTTGGCCTGTGAGCATTTTAAATAGGGTGGATTTACCCGCCCCGTTTGGCCCGATAATACCGACAATGCCACCTTGTGGAAGCTTGAAGTTTAGATCGTCAATCAGTAAACGGTCGCCGAATCCTTTAGAGATATGATTGACTTCAATTACCTTATCGCCCAAACGTTCAGCCACCGGAATAAAGATTTCATTAGTTTCGTTACGTTTTTGGGTTTCGATACTGCTGAGTTCGTCAAATCGCGCCATACGTGCTTTCGACTTGGCGTGACGACCTTTTGGATTGGAACGAACCCATTCCAACTCGTGTTTAATGGTGCGTAAACGGGCAGCTTCTTGTTTCGACTCCTGCTCTAGACGTTTTTCTTTTTGCTCTAGCCAAGAAGAATAGTTGCCTTCATAAGGAATGCCTTGACCACGATCCAATTCCAAAATCCATTGGGCGGCGTTATCAAGGAAGTAGCGGTCGTGTGTAATCGCCACCACAGTGCCGGGGAATTCAAGTAGAAAACGTTCTAGCCAAGCAATCGACTCGGCATCTAAATGGTTGGTTGGTTCGTCTAACAACAGCATGTCAGGTTTTGACAATAATAAACGGCATAAAGCAACACGACGACGTTCACCGCCAGATAATTTGGTGACATCCGCATCCCAAGCCGGTAAACGCAAGGCATCCGCCGCAATTTCCAGCGTGCGATCTAAGTTATGACCATCCATAGCCTGAATAATGTCTTCAATTTCAGCCTGTTTTTGAGCGAGCTTGTCAAAGTCGGCATCGGGTTCGGCATAAGCGGCATAAATTTCGTCTAATTTAGCCATCGCTTCTTTAACTTCGGCCACGGCTTCTTCCACGTTCCCGCGCACATCTTTGGTTGGATCAAGCTGTGGTTCTTGCGGAAGATACCCAATTTTAATACCGGGCTGGGGACGAGCTTCACCAATAATGTCGGTATCTAACCCGGCCATGATTTTTAATAAGGTAGATTTACCTGAACCGTTTAAACCCAAAACGCCAATTTTCGCGCCCGGGAAAAACGACAATGAGATGTCTTTTAAAATGTGTTTTGACGGTGGAACCACTTTTCCAACGCGGTTCATGGTGTAAACAAATTGTGCCATAGGGGTTTCTGTGTCCATTCAATATCAATAAAGTTGCTCAACACTTTACCGAAATTTGCAGCTTTTATAAAGATCTTAACCGTATTTAGCATGGTGATTTTTTTTGACAGCTGTTAAAATTACCCCTTACCTAAAACTATCCCTATTTTTTACCGATTTGGAGTCCTTGCATGTTTAATAAAACCATGACCATTGCTGGCTATGACGATGATGTTGCTAATGCGATCGCAGCCGAAGCGAAGCGTCAAGAAGATCACATTGAACTGATCGCATCTGAAAATTACACCAGTCCACGCATTTTGGAAGCTCAAGGTTCTGTTTTAACCAATAAATATGCAGAGGGCTATCCATACAAACGTTATTACGGTGGTTGTGAACACGTTGATGTGATTGAAGCTTTGGCGATTGAGCGGGCTAAGAAATTGTTTGGTGCGGACTATGCCAACGTGCAACCTCACTCAGGTTCACAAGCAAATGCACCGGTTTACATGGCGTTATTAGAGCCGGGCGATACCGTTTTAGGCATGAGCTTGGCACACGGCGGCCACTTAACCCATGGTTCAAAAGTGAACTTCTCTGGCAAAATCTACAATGCAGTGCAGTATGGTTTGAATCCCGAAACCGGCGAAATTGATTATGAGGAAGTCGAGGCTTTAGCAAAAGAACATAAACCTAAGTTAATCGTTGCCGGCTTTTCGGCTTATTCGCAAGTGGTTGATTGGCAGCGTTTCCGTGACATCGCTGATAGTGTAGGGGCTTATTTGTTAGTGGATATGGCACACGTCGCTGGTTTGGTGGCCGCCGGTCTTTACCCTAACCCGGTGCAAATTGCAGATGTGACCACTACCACCACCCACAAAACTTTGCGTGGTCCACGTGGTGGTTTGATTCTGGCTAAAGCTAACCCAGAAATCGAAAAGAAACTGAATTCGTTAGTCTTCCCTGGTACTCAGGGTGGCCCATTAATGCACGTGATTGCGGCTAAAGCGGTGGCTTTCAAAGAAGCGATGGAACCAGAATTCAAAACTTATGCGCAAAACGTGATCAAAAATGCCCAGGCCATGGCTGAAGTGTTTATGCAGCGCGGTTTAGACGTGGTTTCGGGCGGTACTAAAAACCATTTGTTTTTGGTGAGCTTAATTGATAAGAAACTAACCGGTAAGTTGGTGGACGCGGCTTTAGGCGACGCACACATTACGATTAATAAAAACTCCGTACCGAATGATCCAATGTCGCCATTTGTAACCAGTGGTATTCGAGTGGGAACCGCGGCTGCGACCACCCGCGGATTTGATGAGCAAGATTGTCGTGATCTGGCCGGTTGGATGTGTGATGTGATTGATGCCTGTGATCAAGCTAACGAAACTTGGGATGCGAACGTAATTGCTGGTGTGCGCGAGAAGGTTAAAGCCTTGTGTGCGGCACATCCTGTTTATAAGTAATCATCCATTTTCTTAAAACAACAAGCACCAGGCCTGGTGCTTGTTTGTTGGAGCCTCTATGCATTGTCCTTTCTGTAATGCCCCAGATACAAAAGTCGTCGATTCACGCCTCGCAACCGAAGGGGTTCAAGTGCGTCGTCGTCGAGAGTGTTTGGAATGCGGCGAACGCTTTACCACTTACGAAAGTGCTGAGCTATCTTTGCCTCGCGTGGTTAAATCAGATGGCAATCGTGAACGATTTGATGAAGAAAAAATTCGTCGAGGTTTAATTAAAGCGCTTGAAAAACGTCCGGTGGCCAGTGACCGAATCGATGATATGGTGAACCATATTACCAAGTTAATGATGGCCGAAGGCTCGCGAGAAATTCCCTCTTCTCAAATTGGTGAATGGGTGATGCAAGCGTTGCGCGAGTTAGATCAGGTCGCTTATGTCCGATTTGCTTCAGTCTATCGTTCTTTTCAAGATGTGAATGCGTTTCGCGAAGAAATTGAAAGGCTCGTACAGGCAACGGCGGCTAAAGCTGAGCGTGGTTAAGATTTGATGAATATGGATGGGGCGATTGAGTGTCGGATCTTATGATAGTGAACCACCAGGCCTGGATGGATCGAGCCATCGAACTTGCCAAGCAGGGGGTATACACGACACGTCCTAATCCCGCTGTTGGCTGTGTGATTGTGAAAGATAACCAGCTCGTTGCTGAAGGTTGGCATGCAAAGGCCGGAGAGCCTCACGCTGAAGTCGTAGCATTAAATGCGGCTGGCGAACAAGCGAAAGGGGCGACGGTTTATGTAACGTTAGAACCTTGCTCGCATTTTGGTAAAACGCCACCTTGTGCCGATGCCTTAGTAGCGGCAGATGTTAAGCAAGTCGTCGTTGCAATGCAAGACCCAAACCCTCGCGTCGCAGGGCAAGGCTTGGCCCGTTTACAAGCGGCAGGTATTTCGGTCGAGGTGGGAATAAATTCGGCGCAAGCGGCACAATTAAACTTGGGGTTTATAAAACGTATGCAAACAAAACGTCCTTTTGTGCGCCTAAAGTTGGCCAGTAGTGTGGATGGCCGAACGGCGATGGCCTCCGGTGAAAGTGTGTGGATTACCGGAGAAGCGGCACGTGAGGCCGTACATAAGTTGCGCGCACGTCATGGCGCGATTATTAGTGGTATTGGCACAGTGTTAGCCGATGACCCAAGCTTAAATGTTCGTTTGCCCGCTGAGATGATGGCTGAACTTGGCTTGGATGAGGCTTTATGTCATCCAATTCGAGTGATTTTAGACCCAAACTTGAGCATGCCACTGGACGCTAAAATGTTAAGTTTGCCAGGACGCACTTTGGTGATGACCAGTCACCTGTCAGTAGAAAATAATGAAGACGTGGTGGAAAGCTTATTGGCAAAAGGGGCTGAAATTGTAGCGGTTCAGGCAGATGTCGATCGTTTAGATTTGGAAAGTGTTTTAGACTATTTAGCTCAAGAAGAGCAGATAAACGATGTGTTGGTCGAGTCTGGCGCGATGGTAGCGGGTGCTTTTGTTGAAGCGGGATTGGTCGATGAGTTGCATTGGTTTGTCGCTCCGCACTTAATGGGGCATCAAGGCAAACCACTCTTAATGCTGCCTGACTTGGTTGCTATGCAGGATCGGATTGGTTTAAAAACCAAATCCGTTGAGGCCGTCGGCGATGATTGGCATTTTGTGTTTGGGTTCGCCGCTCAATAATTTGGCTCAATCTCATAAACAATAAAAGGCACGCCATGTTTACAGGAATTATTCAAGCGCAGGGTCAAATTCGTCGGATTGAACCACGTCAGGGTGATTGGCGTTTAAGTGTTGATGTCGGTGATTTGGATATGTCGGATGTGCAGTTGGGTGACAGCATCGCGACAAATGGTGTTTGTTTAACTGCGATAGAATTTGACTCAACATCCTTTGTCGCTGATGTGTCAGCGGAAACCTTAAAGGTGACGACCCTAGGGCAGTTAAAAGTGGGTGCCAAAGTGAATCTTGAAAAAGCACTGCGTTTACAAGACCGATTAGGGGGGCACTTGGTGAGTGGGCATGTTGACGGAGTCGGTATTGTCAAAGCGATAGAAGCCGAGGCGCGTTCATGGCGTTATAAAATTGAATCACCGCGTGAGATCGCGCGTTACATTGCGCAAAAAGGTTCGGTATGTATTAATGGGATCAGCTTAACCGTTAATCAGGTCGAGGATTGTGTGTTTGATGTCAATATCGTGCCGCACACACGAACTCAAACCAATATAGTTGAATGGCAACTTGGCACCCAAGTTAACCTAGAGGTCGATTTGTTAGCACGTTATTTAGAGCGTTTATTAACAGGGCCTAAAGTTGAATCGACTCAATCGGATTTAAATGTTGAGTTTTTAGCTCAGCATGGCTTTATGTCATAATTTAGGTTGATTAAAGCCCAAAATACGCGATAGGTTACCCGCGCAAACCTTTTTATCAAGGTCGCGAGAATAAAAGGAAAAACATGCAGCTAAGTTCGATAGAAGAAATTTTAGAAGATTACCGTCAAGGCAAAATGGTCATTCTGATGGATGATGAAGATCGCGAAAATGAAGGCGACTTGTTGATTCCAGCCTCGGCGGTAACAGCGAGCGATATTAACTTTATGGCGCGTTATGGGCGGGGTTTAATTTGTCTGACCTTAACCAAAGAGCGCTGTAAGCAGTTACATTTGCCTTTAATGGTTCGAGACAATCAAGATCCACATGGCACCAACTTTACGGTCTCAATTGAGGCCGCACAAGGGGTTTCAACCGGTATTTCAGCATCGGATCGAGCGGTGACGATTCAAGCGGCGGTCAAATCCGACGCGACCCCAAGTGATATTATTACCCCAGGGCATATTTTTCCACTTATGGCTCAACCTGGTGGTGTGCTTACACGCGCCGGCCATACTGAAGCTGGTTGTGATTTGGCTCGTTTGGCCGGGTTTGAAGCGGCTTCTGTGATTGTTGAAATCATGAACGAAGATGGCACTATGGCACGACGTGACGACTTAGAAACCTTTGCTGAAGAGCATGGTCTAAAGCTAGGCACTATTGCGGACTTAATTGAATACCGTTTAAAAAACGAAAAAACGGTTGAACGCGTTTCTGAGTGCGCCTTACCGACCGAGTTTGGTGAATTTAAGTTGATTGCTTATGAGGATGCGCTAGATCACAAAGCGCACTTTGCCTTGGTGTATGGGAAAATTGATCCCAGCCAGCCGACTTTAGTGCGGGTTCATATGCAAGATACCTTGTGTGATTTATTGGGCGCCCAGCGTGAAGAGTGTGGTTGGCCGTTACGCTCAGCAATGGCGCAAGTCGCGCAAGCTGGATCAGGTGTGATTGTATTGTTGCGTAAACACGAAGAAGCGAACGAATTGCTAGATCGAATTGCGCATTATCAGTTGTCGGATCGCGGGATCAGCGTGCCTGAAGTGGCGGCTGAGGATGACGCGAAAACCTTTGGTCTGGGCGCACAGATTTTAGCGGACTTAGAACTCAAACAGTTACGTGTCATTGGTTCGGCCTGGAAGCTGAATGCATTAAGTGGTTTTGGTTTAGAAGTCACCGAATATATTGAAAAACAAGGATAAAAACATGAAAGTAATTGCCGGAAATGTAACCGCACAGAATATGAAAATTGGCATATTAGTGGGGCGTTTTAATAGTTTCGTGGTGGATCATTTAGTGCAAGGTGCGGTGGATGCGATTGTGCGTCACGGTGGCAGCGCAGATGCAATTGAACAGGTATTTGTGCCGGGAGCGTTTGAAATGCCGATTGCCGCACAAAAAATGGCTGCGTCTGGTAAGTATGATGCGATTGTTGCGCTTGGTGCCGTGATCCGTGGTGGTACACCACATTTTGAATATGTAGCGGGCGAATGCACGAAGGGTTTAAGTCAGGTCATGTTGAACCATAACATTCCGGTGGCCTTTGGTGTGTTAACCGTTGATTCAATTGAACAAGCGATTGAACGCGCCGGCACCAAAGCGGGCAATAAAGGAGCAGAAGCGGCGCTGTCTGCAATTGAAATGGTTAATGTACTGAAGCAGATTTAATGAACGATCCAAAAGAATTGGCGGACTTAATTAAGCAGCCGTCGCAAGAAATTGAAGAGCAAGAAACGCAAGCCAGTCCGCGTACGCAAGCACGCCGTGTGGCATTGCAAGCCTTGTATCAGTGGCAGGTGAACCAGGAAGAAGTTTACCTGATTGAAAAGCAGTTTTTTGAAGACGGGCTGCTGTCTAATTTAGATCGCGAATGGTTTAGAGAGTTGTTAGCACAGGTGTCTGCGCAAGCCGAGCAGTTAGATGAAGCCTATGTACAATTTATAGATCGTTCCGCTAAGCTAATCAATCCGGTTGAGCGTACGATTTTGCGTATGGCGACTTATGAATTGCAAACCCAAATGCAAATTCCTTATAAGGTCGTGATTAATGAAGCGGTTGAGTTAACTAAACGTTTTGGCGCTGAAGACGCACATAAATATATCAATGGTGTATTAGACAAGGTCGCGAAAAAGCTGCGCCCAGTCGAATTTTCAGCTTAACTATTTTATTAGCAAGCCCACGTCAATCCATCGGATGCCTCTATCTGATTTGGCGTGGGCTTTTTGCTTTGGGTAATCCGCTTATGGAATTTGATTTAATTGAGCAATATTTTAAACCCTTAAGCCAAACCACCAGGCCTGGTGACTTAGCTATAGGCGATGATGGCGCCCTGATTACACCACCGCTGGCATCACAACTGGTGGTGGTAACGGATACGTTAGTCAGTGGGGTGCATTTTTTGCCGGATGCTGAGCCTTATGATATTGGCTGGAAATCTTTAGCCGTAAATTTGAGTGACTTAGCCGCCATGGGTGCGCAGCCGGCTTTTTATTCATTGGCGCTCACTTTACCCCATCCGAACTCAAGCTGGTTAGCGGAATTTAGCCGAGGTTTGCAAGATTGTGCTCAGCCTTATGCGATGCCGTTAATTGGCGGGGATACCACTAAAGGCCCTTTGTGCATTAGCGTCACTGCGCAGGGTTGGGTGCCTAATGGCGAAGCCTTGCTTAGAAGTGGTGCCAAGTTGGGGGATGATATTTATGTCAGTGGTGGGATTGGTGAAGCCGGCTTGGGGTTGAGTCTAGCTAAAGCGGGCCGAGCCGGTGATAATGCGCAAGAAATCTATGCGTTAGACTGCCTTAATCGACCTCAAGCTCGAGTCTCACTTGGTGTAGCCTTGCGAAATGTGGCAACCAGTGCGATTGACGTGTCAGATGGTTTGTTGGCTGACTTAAACCATATTTTGCAGGCTTCCAATTTGGGGGCGGATTTGAATTTAAGTGATATTCCATTGAGTCAGGCTGTCAAAAATTGGGGACAGGCCAATCTTGTTCAAGCTTTAAATGCAGGCGATGATTATGAACTGTGCTTTACCGCACACCCGCGTGAACGTGGAGCGATTGAAGTCTTGTCTGGTCGCTTAAATCTTCCGATTCATCGGATTGGCAAAACACGTCAAACACCAGGCCTGGTGGTCGATGGTTTAGAGGGGGTTGAAGGTGTCCGAGGTTACGAGCACTTTTAAGTGGTGTTGTTTTTGGTCGTCGCCCCTAGGGAGGGGCGACACCGCGGAAAATTAACGTGAGACGTTTTTCATTTTGCGGCGGGCTTGCACACCTTGTGCCAAGTTTTCCAATAGCTTAACACTGCTATCCCAGTCAATACAGGCATCAGTGATACTTTGCCCATAAACTAAATCTTGATCTGAGATGACATCCTGGCGGCCACCAACCAGGTGGCTTTCAACCATGGCACCCATAATATGTTGAGAACCACGCGCTAATTGGTCGGCAATCGATTGCGCGACAATCATTTGGCGTTCATGGTTTTTGCTGCTATTAGCATGACTACAATCGATCATCAAACGAGCTTGTACTTCGGCGGCTTTCAGTTGATTGACCGCATCAGCGACAAATTCTGGTTCGTAGTTAGGGCCAGAGTTACCACCACGCAAAATCACATGGCAATCTTGGTTGCCTGTGGTGGAGAAGATCGCTGAATGGCCTGTTTTGGTGAGCGATAAGAAAATATGGGGTTTGTTAGCCGCTCGAATGGCATCTACCGCCACTTTAAATCCACCGTCGGTACCGTTCTTAAAACCTACCGGGCAGGAGAGACCAGAGGCCAGTTCACGGTGCCCTTGACTTTCTGTCGTGCGAGCGCCAATCGCGCCCCAGCTAATTAAGTCCGATACGTATTGTGGCGAGATCAAATCTAAAAATTCGGTTGCAGCGGGCACACCTAAGTTATTTACATCCACTAAGAAACCCCGCGCCAACTCTAGCCCTTTGTTGATTTGAAAGGTTTCATTTAAGTCCGGGTCGTTAATCAAACCTTTCCAACCCACAGTAGTACGCGGCTTTTCGAAGTAAACGCGCATGACAATTAACAAATCTTTATTGAACTGATCAATTTGTTGCTTTAAGCGCTGGGCATACTCCATGCCTGCTTTTGTGTCATGGATCGAACAGGGCCCAATGACGACTAATAAACGATCATCTTCGCCGGCTAGAATTTGATGAATTTGTTGACGCGTCTCATACACGGTTTTGGACGCGATTTCCGATAAGGGAAACTTTTCGTGTAGATCAATTGGCGGGCGCACTTCTGTAATATGGTTAATGCGAAGGTCGTCAGTTTGATATTGCGTCATCTTTGTTCTGTATCCTGCGTTTTTGGGCGGCATAAAATCCGTTTATTATAAGCCAAATAGGTATCTGACTCCTACCAAAAACCGGCTGAATTTATTAGTTTTGAATTATTTATTGTAACTTTTGAAGCTCGATAGCCTGAATCAATGGGGTTTTTAATAAATTAAATGGCTTCAACGGTATTAAAAAAAAATTACTATGCTAAAATTTGCTTCAATTAAATTGATTCAAAAGAAGTGGTGAAGTCTTGGCCCAACACTGCAAATACATTATTGAAGGTATGACAGAAGACGGACGTAAATTCCGTCCGAGTGATTGGATTGACCGTATTTCTTCGATGATGGCTTCCTACGGACAATCTCATCGTTTGGTTTATTCAGAACTCTTACATCCAGAACTATATAATGGTGTGAAATGTTTAATTATTGATACGGAGCTGGAGGTCAAAAATCCCAGCATGTTTGAATATGTGATGCATTTTGCCAAAAGCAACAATCTAAAAATGTCTAAGGTGTGTGACTTAGAAAACGTCAAACTGGGGGCATAAACCCCCGTTTTTGATCCTTTGATTTAATCACACCTTTGAAACTACCAGGCCTGGTGGTTTCTGCTTCATCCTTTCCAGTGTTCTATTCAGCATATTCGTGATTAAATTTTACGGCTTCTACTGCTTTAGGTATAACGATTTTTATCTATAGTAACCATTCAATTAAAGCTTGTTCGCCCAAAAACAATTGCAATGCACCGCCAATAGCCAAAAACGGGCCAAATGCCATATGGCTTTGCCAGGCTTGTTTGCGTGTGATAATCAACAGAATCGCAATAATTAAACTGCTGATCGCGGCGATCACAATAATTTGTGGCAATGCGCTCACACCAAACCAAGCACCCAATGCGGCGGTTAATTTAAAATCGCCATATCCCATGCCGTGTTTGCCGGTTAGTCGAAAATGTATTTGATATATCAACCAGAGAACACCATAACCAAATACCGCACCTAATATTGCTTGTTGCGGATCGGTAAATTGGCCAAACGCGTTGATGACTAAGCCAAGCCATAGTAGTGGCAGGCTAAGGTTGTCGAGAATTAAATGGTGCTCAAGATCAATAACGCTGATGGTGAGGAGCCATAGTAAAAAAACAGTACCAATTAGCCCGTTCATATTAAACCCGAATTGCCAAATGGCGAGAACGGCTAGGGCGGACGCACTGATTTCAATGATGGGATAACGCCAAGAAATGGCTTGTTTGCAAGTTTGGCAACGACCTAAACTTATTAGCCAGCTAATAAGAGGGATTAATTGATACCAAGCTAACGGTGACTCGCATTTCGGACATTGTGATCGTTCAAGGCTAATGGCTTTTAGTTGCTCATCAGCAGGGTGGAACATAAGGCGTGGTAAACGCCAACTGAGCATTGAAATAAAACTGCCCAATACCAAGCCTAAAAGGGCCGTAATTAACAGCTCACTCATCGGCTAGACCATCTTAAATAGTTGTTCGAATCGAACCACTTCAAATATTTTTTGTATGTCGTGCGACATGTTTTTGATCGTAATTTTGTTGGCATCTTGCCCCATGCGATCACGCATTTGCAACAACATACCTAAACCACCGCTGTCGATATGGTTGCATTGCGAAAGATCAATAATAATGTGGTCGAGTTGTTTTTGAGTGTAAGCATTTTCGAATTCATTGAAAATATCAACGGTTAAGGCACCAATCACTTGGAGGTGAAGGGTTTTGTTTTCTATGTGACTGCTTATACTCATAGGGTTCTCCCAGTTTATTCAGAATAGATCACGCAGTTCCGATCATTTTCCCAAATGATGATGCTGTGCATTTTGATGTCTTCAGTTTCAATGCGTTTTGCCATTTCGGTGTAAAGGTATTGCGCGATATTTTCGGCGGTCGGGTTGACACGTTGAAAATGCGGGTGGTCGTTCAAAAAGGTATGATCTAGTTCTTCGACGGCCTGCTTGGCATGTAGTTTGATTTTTTTAAAATCAATCAACATGCCAATCTCGTTCAGTCTGTTGCCACACACTTGCACTTCAACCTTCCAGTTGTGGCCATGCAGTTTTGCACAGTCGCCATCATAGCCTCGTAAACTGTGAGCCGCGGCAAAGTCGAGTATTGTTTTAAGGGTAAATTGCGGTGCCATAAGTTCAGTCTTCTACTCATTAATTTATTTAAAATCAACGCGTTGTAAGACGCGGATTCATGCGGGATGCTGTTTGCATCCACAAAAAGAGGGTGGCAGGAGTAAATCCATCACATCAAACTGTGTGGAATTCTGCGTTGCTTAGCTAATTATAACGAAATTAGTGTTGGCGCTGGGCAATAAAGTTAATTAAATCATGCAGGAAGGGGCTTTGAAAAGGTAAGTTTTGATGCTGTTTATGCGCCAGATCAATTGTTTGGTCACGTAGGGTTTTGGCTGCTTGCATTCCGAGCAAATTTGGGAAGGTCGATTTGTTGAGTTGTTGGTCTCGACCTTGAGTTTTCCCCAGTGTCTCGGTGTTGCTTTCGATATCAATAATGTCATCTTGTATTTGAAAAGCTAAGCCAAGCGCGTCACCGAGCTTTGATAAGCTGGTCTGGTGCTGTTCAAAATCAGCATGTGGCACGGCACCCAGCAATAATGCGGCTTTAATGAGTGCGCCGGTCTTCATCTGGTGGAGTTGGGTGAGTTTGGCTAAATCGAGCTGTTTATTTTCACTATGGATATCCAATATCTGGCCACCAATCATGCCATTAGGCCCGCTGGCTTGGCATAGTATATTTAAGCTTTTAACAATTGTCGGCGCTGAAAGCTGTGTGGCATTAGTTAGGATTTCAAAAGCCAAGGTTTGTTGAGCATCTCCCACTAAGATTGCGGTGGCTTCATCAAATTGTTTGTGACAGGTGGGCTGGCCGCGCCGTAAGTCATCATCGTCCATAGCGGGCAAATCGTCATGCACAAGCGAGTAGCTGTGAATCAACTCAATCGCACAGGCCGCTGGTTCAAGTTGCTGGCGTTCGAGCCCCAAGCCTTCACCAATTGCAAATACGAGAGCTGGGCGAATACGTTTGCCTGGGCTTAAGCTGGCATAACGAATCGCTTGGTTTAAAGGTTCGGGTGTGGTTTGTAGGTAGTGATCCAGTGTCTGGTTTAATACCGCTTCTAAATGTTGTTGATAGGCTTTTAATTGGGCGTTCACAGGGCGCTCGTTTACTTAAATTGAATTTTGATTTGTGATGCTGTGGTTATTATACCAGGCCTGGTCTAGCGTCGACCATCGCCACCGGCTTTCGCTAATACCCAGTCGAGAGTGCGAGTGGGTAACAAGCGTTTAAGAAAAGCGAAAACCTTGGTTGGTAAAGTCACACGGTAGCGTGTTTTAGGACGCTTGGATTGCAAAGCGTGCAGCAAAGCTTTGCTCACCGCTTCTGGGCCTAAGGTAAAAGGTGCAGAGGCTTCTGTTTTAGCTAAGCGTTTAATCATGGATTGATAGTTTTTTTGATGCACTGAATGGGATGATTGAGGCTCAACCCATTGTTTAAATTCACGATAAGCGTTCGCTCGAAATTGCGACAATATAGGGCCGGGCTCGATTAAGCTGATTTGGATCGGATCGTGTTTAAGTTCGACTCGTAACGTGTCGGCCAAGCCTTCAATCGCATATTTGCTGGCGTTATATGCCCCTCGATAAGCCATGGCGGCAAAGCCCAAAACCGAACTGTTGTAAATGATACGGCCTTTTCCCTGGTGGCGCATGTGTTTAATGGCCAGATTGGTGAGTTGCTGAGTGCCGAAGACGTTAGTTGCAAATTGGTGTTCAAGTGCCTCTCGACTAAGATCTTCAACCGCGCCAGGTAAGCCAAATGCCGCATTGTTAAATAAGGCATCAATCTGGTTATTACTGAGTTCAAGCGCTTCTGACCAAGCTTGGTCAATGGATGCAGGATTCGCTAAGTCGAGTTGAATCACGTGTAAGCCTTCTTCGCGCAGGCGTGCCAAGTCTTGCGTTTTGCGTGCGCAAGCAATCACTCGATAGCCCAGGTTTTGTAAGGCATGAGCACAATGATGTCCAATACCACTTGAGCAACCGGTGATTAAAATTGTTTGTGGCGGTAGGATAGGGGTGGGCATGATTTTTGAGTCCTAATCTTTAAAGCTTGACGAATTGTCACCAAATTAACATAAAAGCGGTTTTTATCGCTAGCCATTGTTGGAATAATATCGAACGAGCGAAAGTGGATTGGTGTCGCATGATGTTTCGTTTCAGGTATAATGTGGAGCTTAATTTTTCGGGGTGGATATGGGTGTTTTAAAACGCTATTTTGTAGCAGGTTTATTAGTTTTGCTGCCCTTATGGATTACTTTTGAAGCCTTGCGTTTCTTAATTGGTCTGTTTGATCGTAGCTTATTGTTGTTGCCTGCTAAGTACCAGCCTGATGCTTTGTTGGGTTTTGATATCCCTGGGTTTGGTATTGTCGTCTCGGTGAGCATTATTTTGCTAACGGGTATGTTGGTGGCGAATATCTTAGGCCATCGTTTAGTGAGTTGGTGGGAGCGATTTTTATCTAAAATTCCGTTGGTTCGCTCGATATATAGTGCGGTTAAACAGATTGCGGAAGCCTTATTTGGTGCAGGGGATCAGACTTTTCAAAAGGTTTATTTGATTCAGTATCCGCGTCCAGGTTTGTGGACTTTGGCATTTCAGACCAGTAAGAATCGTGGTGAAGCTCAGGTTAAAACCGGAGTGGTGGGTACCATAAACTTATTTGTGCCGACTACGCCCAACCCGACCTCCGGCTTTTTTATTATTGCCTCTTTGCATGAAGTGGTTGAGTTGGATATGTCGGTAGACGATGCGTTAAAAATGGTAATTTCTGGCGGGGTGGTGGTACCACCTTGGCCACAGCCCACAAGTGAGCCGACATTAAAAGCGATTACGGTTCAGGATCTTGAAATTGCAAATGACAGGGCTGAACCAGCGTTAGAGAATAAACCTAGTAAAGATAACGAAAATAACATTTAAGAATAATTATTAAAGAGTATGGCGCGAACATTTCGTAAACTGCTGTATTTGTTTTGTTGAATAAGAAAGGAAAAACAATGCGTACACACTACTGTGGTCAAGTAACAGAAGCTTTAATTGGTGAAACGGTTAGCGTCGCGGGATGGGTTCATCGCCGCCGTGACCATGGTGGTGTTATTTTCATCGATTTGCGTGATCGTGAAGGCATGTTGCAAGTAGTGGTGGACCCGGATACGGCTGAGATTTTTGCGAAGGCCGAGCATCTACGTGCTGAGTGTGTGTTGAGTATTACGGGTCGTGTACGCGAACGTCCAGAAGGCACCACTAACCCTAACTTGCCAACCGGTATGGTTGAAATGTTGGCAAAAGACCTAGAAGTTTTAAGCATGGCCGAGCCGATTCCTTTCCAGCTAGACGACAAACAAGTCAGTGAAGAGGTGCGTTTAAAGTATCGCTATATTGATTTGCGCCGTGACGAAATGCAAAAAACCTTAATGTTGCGTTATAAGGTTACGCGTTCGATGCGTAACTATTTGGATAATAACGGTTTTATCGATATGGAAACGCCGATTTTAACCAAGTCTACCCCAGAAGGCGCACGTGATTATTTAGTGCCAAGTCGTACGCACGAAAACAAGTTTTTTGCTTTGCCTCAATCGCCACAGTTGTTTAAGCAATTGTTGATGATGTCGGGCTTTGATCGTTATTACCAAATCACGCGTTGTTTCCGTGATGAAGACTTGCGCGCGGATCGCCAACCTGAATTTACCCAGCTCGATATTGAAACTTCATTTATGTCTGAGGCCGATGTCATGGGCATGATGGAAGGGCTTACCAAAACCATCTTTAAAGAAGGTATTGGCGTTGATTTTGACTATGACTTCCCACGCATGACCTATGCGGATGCGGTAAAAAAATACGGTATTGATCGCCCAGACTTACGTATTCCACTAGAACTAGTGGATGTGGCGGACTTATTGCAAGATATTGATTTTAAAGTGTTTGCTGGTCCAGCAAAAGATCCGAATGGTCGCGTTGCCGCTTTATGTGTGCCGGGTGCGGGCGATATGTCGCGTAAAGAAATTGACGATTACACCAAGTTTGTCGGCATCTATGGCGCCAAAGGCTTGGCTTATATCAAAATTAACGATATGTCTGCCGGAATTGATGGTTTGCAATCACCAATTGTCAAATTCTTCCCAGATCAAGTGATGCAGATTCTTGAACGTGTCGGTGCTAAAGATGGTGATATCGTGTTCTTTGGTGCGGATAAAGCTAAGATTGTGAATGAAGCCTTGGGCGCCTTACGTGTCAAAATTGGTGAAGATCGCAAGCTGTTTACCGAAGCCTGGAAACCGGTTTGGGTGGTTGATTTCCCGATGTTTGAAATCGATGAAAAAACCGCGCGTGTGGCCGCTATGCACCATCCGTTTACTCAACCCAAAGCGACCACAGAAGAAATTTTAAGCAGTAAAGAGCCAGGTCAAATGCTGGCGCGTGCTTACGACCTAGTGATCAATGGGATTGAAGTCGGGGGTGGTTCGGTTCGTATTCACGAAACTAAAATGCAAGCCGCAGTATTTAAATTATTAGGTATTTCAGATGAAGATGCGCAAGATAAATTTGGCTTCTTACTTAACGCCCTGAAATATGGTTGCCCACCCCACGCAGGTATGGCGTTTGGTTTAGATCGTTTAATTATGTTGATGGCCGAACGCGAATCCATTCGCGACGTCATTGCTTTCCCGAAAACACAGTCAGCCGCGTGTTTGCTAACGGAAGCACCAGGCCTGGTCGATATGGCTCAGTTACGTGAGTTAAACCTGCGTTTAAATAAAAAGGTCGCAGACGCGCCAAAGTAGTCGCCTATGAGCCACTTACAGAAAGAGATTCCGCTCCAACTTGTGTCTCGTATCAACGAGTTGGCGGCGGATGCGCCACCCGCACAAAAGTTAAATGCGGAAGATAAAGCCGCGTTAATTACACGCATTAAAAAACTTTTGAAGCAGCGAAATGCGCAGATTGTGGCGCACTATTATGTCGATGCCGATCTTCAAGCCTTGGCGGAAGAAACCGGCGGCATAGTGGCGGATTCGTTGGAAATGGCCAACTTTGGTGCGCAGTCAGATGCGGATGTATTGGTGGTGTGTGGTGTGCGGTTTATGGGTGAAACC
>NZ_DATCSL010000031.1:0-7535 GCF_036568485.1 Thiomicrospira sp. | reverse complement strand
TCATTTGGTTAGTTTAAGTGACGCTGCCAGCGAATAAAAGTATAATGTGGCGTTTAATAATTAATGTATTAAATCTTGCTAAGGATCGTGTGTGCAAACTACCAGGCCTGGTGAACCAGCCGGACAATTAATTGGCGTATACGGCGGCACGTTTGATCCGATTCATTACGGTCATTTACGTCCGGCGCTGGATGTGTTGAATCAGCTTGAGTTGGATCACGTGCGCTTTATTCCTTGCTTTATTCCGGTGCATCGCGCGCATCCGCAGGTGTCTTCCGAGCAACGCTGCGATATGATTGAATTGGCGATTCAGCGCCAGCCGAATTTCATCTTGGATAAACGTGAAATCGAGCGCCAAGGCCCATCGTTTATGGTCGATACCCTGCGCAGTTTAAAGCAAGATTTTCCTCAAGCCAGCTTGGTGCTGATGATGGGAACAGACGCGTTTGCGAAGTTTCTATCTTGGCATGAATCCGCCGCCATTCTAGAACTGGCGCACTTAGCGGTTATGCATCGGCCAAATGAACCTTTACCTAGCCAGGGGGCGTTGGCGCAGTTATTAGAAGCGCGATTGGTGACAAAGTTACCTGATTCACCAGTCGAACCAAGCCAGCGCGCCGGACAGATTGTAGAAGTGGAGGTCACGCAATTAGATTTAAGCGCTACCCGATTACGCGAACTGTTAAAAAACGGCCAACCGATTGACTATTTGATGCCGCCTTGCGTGATCGACTATATTAAACAACACCAACTTTATTTATAAGGAATCTGAATGGATTTGCAGCAAATTGAAAACATCGCCCTAAAAGCATTAGAAGATGGTAAAGCACGAGATGTGCAGGTAATTGACGTGGCGGGTATCTCCAGTTTTACGGATCGTATGATCGTCGCAACCGGCACTTCTTCAACTCATGTGCGCTCATTGGGTAGCATGGTGGATCAGGCGTTTAAAGAAGCCGGCGATCCAAGCATGGGCATGGAAACTGGCCCAGAGCCGGACTGGGTTTTGATTGACCACGGCAACTTGATAGTGCATGTCATGACTGAAAAAGCACGTGCGTATTATTCAATCGAAAAGCTGTGGGATATGAAGGTGGAAACGCCTGAAGCCGCAACCGATGAACAAGCCGATAAAAACGACTAAGATTCGAGCGGATTGATGCAGATTCACTTTATTGTTGTCGGCCAGAAAATGCCTAAATGGGTACAAGAAGGTTACAGTGAATATGCCAAACGCCTGCCTAAAGCTTGTGCGTTAAATTTAATAGAGTTGCCAATGTCGCAACGTGGCAAAACCAGCTCGGTTGATCAAAACAAACAAGAAGAAGCCAAACGTATTTTAGCGGCGATCCCAAAAGGCGCTCGTTTGGTGGTGTTGGATGAACATGGTCAGCAACCTACCACGTTACAATTATCAAAAAAACTGGAAGATTGGCTGGGTGGCGGCCAGGATGTCGCGCTGGTTGTGGGTGGGCCGGATGGCTTAGAGGCAAGTTTAATTCAGCAGGCGGATTGGAAGTGGAGTTTATCGAAACTGACTTTGCCGCACCCGTTGGTTCGGGTGCTGATTGCAGAACAAATTTATCGCGCTTGGTCGGTAATTCAAAACCACCCATACCATCGCGAGTAAATTTGATGGACTGTTAGTCGCGTAATTGCGCGTCTAGGTGATCAACGATATCCACCCAGTCGGCATCGTTTTGCCAGCTTTCACGAATAAACTGGGCTTGTGATTGAGTCCAGAAATCCGCTTGATCTAAGGGTTTATCATCGCGGATTCGGTGTTGGCGGATAAAGTCCTGAATGGCTTTATCTGAACTGTCTAAGCCAAGTTGATCAAACAAGGTGGAAAGCGTGTGTTGGGATGTGTCCATATCGATTCCTCCGTCAAGCGTTGTTAAAATCGTTCAGTTCAATTATAGCCAGCCTAAGCCTAAGAAAAATAGCCTTTTTTTAGTTGACGTGATAAATAAACACGGTATAATTTCGCAATCCTTTCAGACCCTATTGTAAAACACTGGCTGAGTTGTGAATCTGACAACTTGTAAAACCCGGATTACTTTAGTTTTTAACAGAATTTTGGAGACATCATTGTGGCAAACTCAGCACAAGCACTAAAACGCGCTAAACAAGCCGAAAAACGTCGTCAGTTAAACGCATCACAGCGTTCAGACATGCGTACAGCGGTAAAAAAAGTACTAGTCGCGATTCAAGCGGGTGATAAAGCCGCGGCAAACGAATTGTTCCGTGCCGCACAAGCTAAACTTGACGGTATGGCGCGTAAAGGCGTGATCGAAAAGAACAAAGCCGCGCGTTCAAAAAGCCGTATCAACGCTCGCATTAAAGCCCTAGCTTAATTTTAAGCCAGCTTTAAAAGCGTGCCATCCTTAATCGGATGGCTTAAAAGCCGTGTAGCAGTATGAAAATATTGCGCACGGCTTTTTTGTTTGGTCGCTTATGGTATTATCTAAAACTCATTTTTTTGGATAAGGTCTAGTGAATTCTGTTTTAAAAACAATCCTTGTTTTCCCCTTCCTATTAGTTAGTTTATCCGCTTGTGTTCCCTCGCATGTTTGGATCAAACAGGCTGACTTAACTGCCATTGAAAATCGTCTGACTCAAGTTGAAGAAGCCTTACATCAGCAGACCCAACAACAGCAAGCTGAAGCGGATAAACGCTTTAGAAGTCAGCAAGCCGCCCAGCAAGAATATTTAGAGGTTTTACGCGAAGATCTAGCCAAGTTAGATTTAGGTAGTCGAATTTATCAATCGGTTGAGCCCATTGATTTGGCGGAGCAGGAAGAAATTAACACTCAGCGCCAGACCAAAAAAACCAATGATGATGGCTACATTTATGTGGGCGATAAGTTATTGGTGGGGGAAATTGAAACGGTACATATTGAGCCGTCTGATATTCGCATGCTGGCACGTATTGACAGTGGCGCGACCACATCCTCATTAGATGCTCGCAACATTACGCGCTTTGAACGTGATGGAAAAGATTGGGTGCGGTTTGACCTGGTTAATCGGCAAAACGAGGATGCCAAAACGATTGAGCGGCCGCTGGTGCGAAACGCTCGAATTGTGCAGGCGAGCACTGAAGACTATGAACGTCGACCGGTTGTGTTGATGAATTTAACGCTCGGTGACATAACTCAAATGGTCGAGTTTACTCTGTCAGATCGAGCGCATTTAACTTATGCGGTGCTGATAGGTCGTAATGTTATGAAGGATATTATTTTGGTGGATGTGGGTAAAAAAGACATCGCACCACCAAAAGTATCTATAGCAACCATCGGTGAGGAAAACTAATGTCGCGTCCGATTTTTTACGGTTTTATTTTTTCGCTGATCGTGATCGGTATTCTAACCGCATGGATGCGTCATGATGTGACCGGTATTCCATTAAAGCCCGGCGAACAAACCTCAGCTTGGTTGGTTGAAGCAAAAGTAGATTTCCGCGCACATGGCGACGAACCGGTGTTGGCGAGTTTGAATTTACCGGCTCATACACCCGGTTATAAACTCTATTTTGAGCAAACGGCCTCTCCGGGTTATGGGTTTTCGATTATCGAATCGGATGGCGCACGTCGAGGCGAATGGTCAAGACGCGAAGCTGACGGCATGCAAACGCTGTATTATAAAATTCAAATTGTGCCCGATCCTAATCCGTCAAGTGAATCCGAACGCCCTCCAGAATCTAGCCTAGAAGTATTTTGGCGTGAATCAGACCGCATTGCCGCCGAGAATTTATTAGAAGAAGCCTATCAACGTTCCAGCACCCCTCAAAGTTTGACGCGCGAGGTAATTAAACTGGTGGCTGAAACCAACCGAAATCAAAATGCCGAACTCCTATTAGCCAATCACTCACGCCCTCATTTGCTTGAGAAGTTGCTTAGTCATGCCGGTTTAAAAGTACGTGTGGCGATGGCGTTGGAGTTAGAAGATGCACGTCGCAATCAAGAATTAATTCCGATGATTGAAATCTACGCGGATGATGAATGGGTGGTGTTTGATCCAGTAAGTGGCGAGCAGGGCTTACCAAGCAATAGAATGTTTTGGCATCGTGATGGTGGTTCTTTAATTGATTTAATGGGCGCAAGTGGCGCACAAGTTAACTTCTCGATGCTAGAACAAAGAGTACCGGCATTAGAATTAGCGCGGGCGCAAACCGGTGACAGCGTATTTGATTTATTAAGCATTCATCATTTGCCGATCGAAGAGCAGGGCGTGTTTAAGTTGTTATTACTGCTACCGGTTGGTGCACTGATTACAGTTTTATTGCGGGTGTTAATTGGCATACGCACCTCCGGCACCTTTATGCCGGTGTTAATTGCTTTAGCGTTTTTACAAACATCACTCATACCAGGCCTGGTGAACTTTGTGGCGATTGTGGCGATTGGTTTGTTATTGCGTAGTTATCTATCTTCACTTAATTTATTGCTGGTTTCGAGGATCGCGACCATTATCGTGATTGTGGTATTCATTGTCGGTTTGATGAGTTTGATAGGTTATCAATTGGGCTTTAATACTGGTATGACGGTGGCGTTTTTCCCAATTATTATTTTGGCCTGGACAATTGAACGTATGTCGATTCTTTGGGAAGAAGATGGCCCGAAAGAAGTACTGGTGCAGGGCGGCGGCAGTTTGTTAGTCGCCATCTTGGCTTACTTGGCGATGCAGTTGGAATATGTGGGTTACTTGAGCTTTAACTTCCCTGAACTCAATTTAGTGCTGGTGGCGTTGATTATGCTGATGGGGCGTTATACCGGATATCGTCTGTTGGAGCTGCGTCGGTTTCACGCGTTGGAGTCAAAATAATGGCTTGGTGGATTCGACCAAGCCAATTAAGAGCGCAAGGCATCATGGGCATGAATGCCCGTAATATCGATTTTATTTCGCAATACAACGATCGACGTTTGTATCCACTGGTGGATAATAAACTCAAAACCAAGTTAATAGCCGAAGAGTCAGAGGTCAATTCGCCGAGTTTGCATGGTGTGATTCGCCAGCAACATGAAGTCAAAAAACTCATGGACTTTCTAACTGGTTTGGAGGGCTTTGCGATTAAACCCGCGCGCGGCTCGGGTGGTAAAGGTATTTTGGTGATTGTTGGTCGTGATGGCGATGCGTTTATTCGCGCGTCGGGCAAAAAGATGAGCTTGGCTGCAATTCAGCGTCATGTGACGAATATTTTAGCCGGCTTGTATTCACTCGCCGGTGCGCCGGATACGGCGTTGATTGAAGGCTTAATTCGAGCCGATGATTTGTTTGCGGATTACTCCTTTCAGGGGGTGCCGGATATTCGTATTATCGTGTTTAAAGGGTATCCGGTGATGGCGATGTTACGTTTGTCGACCCAACAGTCGGACGGAAAAGCTAATTTGCATCAAGGTGCGATTGGTGTCGGCTTGGATATGAGCTCTGGTCAAGCTGTGCATGCGGTGCAGTTTGAAAAACGTTTAACCCATCACCCAGATACTGGGGCGGCGTTAAATCAAATACAAATTCCAGATTGGACGGATTTGCTGAAACTGGCATCACGTTGTTATGAAATGACCGGATTAGGTTATTTGGGAACCGATATTGTTCTAGATGCAGATCGAGGCCCGATGCTACTTGAGTTAAATGCACGTCCGGGCTTGACGATTCAAGTCGCAAACGGCACCGGTTTATTACCAAGATTACGCCATATTGAAACGCTGGATCAACCGAAAGCCACATCCGAAGAACGGGTGGATTATGTGCAGGAATACTTTCGGGCGAAGCCTTTAATTTAGCTGGAGTATTGGGTAATAACACAAGCACCAGGCCTGGTACTTGTGTTGTTTATTAAGTCGGACAAATCATTTGACCGAGTTGTTGGGTAAGTTTGATGTTTTCAGAATAATCGACCGGACAGTCAATAATGACCACGCACTTATCTTTTATCGCCTTTTCTATGGTCGGCAATAACTCATCTGTATGTTCAATTCGGTAACCCTTCGCGCCAAACGCATCGGCAAATTTAACTAAGTCCGGGTTGTTAAAATGGATATTACTTTCGCGACCAAATTCATTGAGTTGTTTCCATTTAATCAAACCATATTCGCTGTCGTTCCAGACTAATATTATCAACGCTAAATTGAGGCGCACGGCGGTTTCAATTTCTTGGCAATTCATTAAGAAACCTGCATCCCCAGTAACGGCCACGGCCACTTGGTCGGGTTTGGCGAGTTTTGCTGCAATCGCACCCGGCAGGGCAATCCCCATGGAAGCAAAACCGTTTGAAATAATGCAGGTGTTAGGCGCCTGGGCGTTATACATACGCGCCATCCACATTTTGTGTGCACCCACATCACACACCACAATATCTTCATCGTCCAACGCGACCCGCAAATCGTGAATGATTTTTTGCGGTTTCACAGGAAAAGTTTGGTCTTCGTCGTATTGATGAAATTCATATTCCATCATGGTTTTTAAGTTGGCCACGCCGCTGTCTTCATGGCGATGACTGACCGAAGCAATGCTTTCTAAACTGCGGCCAATATCACCTAGCACACCCGTTTCGACAATATAGTATTCATCGACTTCAGCCGGGTGAGTATCGACATGGATGATTTTGCAGTCTGGATTATGATTCCAAAAAGCCGGCTGATATTCGACAATATCGTAGCCTACACACACAACCACATCCGCCCGATCAATGCCGCAAGCGACATAATCGTGTGCTTGTAATCCAATTGTGCCGATAGATAAATCGTGGCGACAAGGGATCACGCCTTTGGCCATAAAGGTAGTGGCGACCGGAATATTGAGTTTGGCGGCAAACTCAATTAAAGCCTCGCTGGCTTTCGCACGCACCACGCCGTTACCGGCAATGATCACGGGATGTTTGGCTTGCGATAATAATTCAGCCGCCTGGCGCACTTTTTCGAAGTTGGGTGCGGGGGTGGTGGGGCTTTGGCGTTTCAGTGGTTTTTTATCGACCGACATTTTGGCGACATCTTCGGGAAAGTCGATAAAGCTGCAACCAGGTTTTTCGATTTCGGCGACCTTAAAGGCTTTGCGCACAATTTCAGGAATAATATTGGGGCTGAGTATTTGCGTGCTGTATTTGGTGATAGGCTGAAATAAGTTCACCAAATCCAGTACTTGATGACTTTCTTTATGCAAACGTGTAGTCGCGGCTTGACCGGCAATCGCCACCACTGGCGCTCGATCCATATTCGCATCGGCCACCCCGGTGACAAGATTGGTTGCGCCCGGGCCCAAAGTCGATAAACAGACTCCCGCTCGACCAGTTAAACGACCATAAACATCCGCCATAAAAGCGCCGCCTTGTTCGTGGCGCGTTAGAATAAACTGAATTGGGCTGTCTAATAAAGCATCCATCAAATCCAAGTTTTCTTCACCTGGTATGCCAAACACATACTCAACTTCTTCGTTTTCTAAACACTTTACAAATAACTGAGCGGCTTTCATGTCAATCCTTTGGGTTTGGTTGTGCTGTTCTAGGTTACTGATAAACGCTTATCGCATCAAGTCATATAGTGC
>NZ_DATCSL010000030.1:0-12178 GCF_036568485.1 Thiomicrospira sp. | reverse complement strand
TGGCGATTTCTACCTGCATTTGACCATAAACTGTTGGACCGTTTGCCATGGCTACTGGCGCGGCTACGGCTGAAGCGATTGCGATAGCTAGAATATTCTTTTTCATGCTGTCTTCCTAATTAGTTAGTATTGAGTTTTGTTTTTAAACTGTTCACTTTGTAGCGAACTTGGAAGCTACTCTACTGTATAAATTTTAGAGCGTGCAACTATGTGTGATTTAAAAACCACAAAAACCAGGCTTGTTGTTTTTTTACAACATGTGCGGTCACCAACTGGCGCGGGTTGAGGTGGTTTTTAAAGTTGAATCGGGTGAGGTTGGGGTTGGTAAATCTGATGGGTAATGCGTTGATTTGGCAGTAAGTTTTTTAAGTCAGTTAGGTTGTCCAAATCGGCCTGTTCGCACAGGTCATTTAGTACGATGGCTTGCAGGGCTAGGCCGCGTTGCAAAATGGCTTCTACGCTCAATAAAGCATGATTAAGACAGCCAAGTCGGTTGCCGACGACTAAAATAACCGGCCATTGCAACTCAACCGCTAGGTCGGCGTTTAACGCGTTTTCACACAGGGGCGATAAAAACCCGCCCGCGCCTTCGACTAGCACAAACTGAGAAGACGGTGCTTGGCAAGCCTTTACTAAATCCGCCAAATCAATCGTTTGTTTGGCTTGGCGAATCGCGCGCGCCGGTGAAATAGGTGCTTCAAATTGATAGGGGCAAATAAGGCTTAGTGAATCCGTTGTTTGACTGGCTTGTTGCAGACGATAAGCGTCTTCACTGAGCAGTGAGCCATCTGGCTGTTTAAGGCAGCCAGAGGCAATCGGCTTGCGAGGTGCGACTTGATAGCCTTGTTGCACTAGCCCCATGGCCAGCGCACAGCTAATATGGGTTTTGCCAATTTCAGTATCGGTGCCGGTGATAAAGTAACCACCAGGCCTGGTTGTTGTCGACACCTTTTTAGTGTTTAGTTAATTGATAGGTGGCATAGATTAAACTTGCAATAAGCGCAGTAGCAAGCAATATCATCATGTATGTGGCCATGTTTAGAGCTCCTCAAGTTGTTCAATATTTGTGTGCATTGATTTAGCTATGATTGAGAAAAGTACTATTAGTACTAGGATAATTAAGCTACCAAGCCAAAAAAGCAGTCCGGTTTGTTGTGCTATAAATAGTTTTATTACGCCAGCACCAAAAGCTAAAATTAAAGCCATAATTAAAGCTAGGTAAGTTTTTAGCGCGCCAATATGTTCTTTAACACGTTCTACTTTACTCATCTGTGCTTCCTTTAGTTAAAATTATAACACTTAAAAAAGTGTGTAACTTTTAGGGCAAACCAAGGATTTGTTTGTCATACCTGCTTATTGGTTTTCAGTTAAACGGGCTTTGGCTTCTTGGTATTTTTCCAGCGTTTTATTGACCACTTCGCTTGGTAATTCTGGGCCAGGGGCGGTTTTGTTCCAGTCTAGGGTTTCGAGGTAATCTCGAATGTATTGTTTGTCAAAACTGGGTGGGTTTTGCCCCGGTGAGTAGCTGGAAGCTGGCCAGAAACGTGAGCTATCTGGTGTTAAGGCTTCGTCAATTAAATAAATTTGGCCGTTTGGGTCTTCGCCAAATTCAAATTTGGTGTCCGCAATAATAATGCCGCGATCTAAAGCAAACTCGGCGGCTTGTTTGTATAGCTGTAAACTATAGTCACGCACCTGGTTAGCTTTGGCTTCGCCGATGAGTTTGATCATGTCGTCAAAGGTGATATTAATATCGTGGTCTCCGACTTCGGCTTTGCTGGAGGGAGTAAAGATAGGTTCAGGCAGTTGTTGGGCCTGCACCAGGCCTGGTGGTAAGGCAATGCCGCACACACTTTGTTGCTGTTGATATTCTTTCCAGCCAGAACCGACCAAATAACCACGCACGATGGCTTCGATTGGCAGGGGTTTGAATTTGCGCACAATCACTCCGCGCCCGTCTAGCTGCTGGAGTTCGTCTGGGGTAAGGTAATCGGCCAAGACTAAATCGTTGGCGATATGGTTGGGTAGAATGTTTTGGGTGCGTTTAAACCAAAACTGCGCGGTTTCACTCAGAATGCGACCTTTACCTGGAATCGGTGTGGGTAAAATCACATCAAATGCTGATACCCGGTCGGTGGTGACAATTAAAAGGTGATCGGTATCTAGGTCATAAATGTCACGCACTTTACCGCGATTCAACAGTTTTAAACTGGTCAGGTTAGATTCATATAACGCATTCATGACAAGTTCTCCGATTCATCTGTGATTTTTTTGGTTTTGTCCTCGACTTTTTTAGGCATGGGTGCCCATCTTGGTCCGACGCGGTCTTCGGATGGGAATTTAAGCGAACCAAAACGCAATACCAAGATGGAGGCGGCCACTAATACAATGGTGAGACCCACGGCGAGGATTTCGAATTCGGTGAGGTCTTTCATTTCTAGGATCAAGTAACGCGCCATCGCAATAATTGCTATATACAAAGGTAGGCGGATCGGCAGTTTACCCGAGTCGAGGTAAATGGCGACCATGGCGAGCACTTCTAGGTAGAGAAACAAGAGGAGCAAGTCGCCTAAGGTTACCTGGCCTTGGGTGATCATGAATTTCACTTCAGTATAGCCCGCGAAAATGGTAGCGAGCGCAATAATGGTGAGACCAATAATCTCAAAAATGCCGATGCCACGACGAATGACGCTGGTGGTGCGGGTGTGTTGGATTTCCATTTCGGACTCCTTGTTTAAATGAGGGCTTTTGGCCGCATTATATTGTTTTTGGCAAAGCTTGAGGTGAAATTTATTCGGATGCTGGTAAAATGCTTCGAATTCAATTTTATTAAAGATGAGGAAATGTTATGGCTAAGCAAGCAAACTGGATCGCACCGTCAATTTTATCAGCGGATTTCGCGCAGTTAGGGAAAGATGTAAAAGACGTATTGGCCGCCGGTGCGGATGTGGTGCATTTTGATGTTATGGATAACCATTATGTGCCTAACTTAACGATTGGCCCGTTGGTGTGTGAATCGTTGAAAAAATTTATGGTGCGCGAAGGTTTAAATGCGCCGATTGATGTGCATTTGATGGTGAAGCCAGTCGATCGTTTGATTGGTGATTTCGCCAGCGCGGGTGCGGACATTATTACCTTCCACCCAGAAGCATCTGAGCACATTGATCGTACCTTGCAGTTAATTAAAGCTGAAGGTTGTAAAGCTGGCCTGGTGTTTAACCCAGGTACCCCTTTAAGTTATTTAGATCATGTGATGGATAAAATTGACATGATTTTGATTATGTCGGTTAACCCTGGTTTTGGTGGTCAGGCGTTTATTCCACGCGCATTAGATAAGCTGCGTGAAGCGCGTAAGTTGATTGATGCCAGTGGTCAAGAGATTCGCTTGGAAATTGACGGTGGTGTAAAAGCCGAAAACATCGCTGAAGTTGCCGCCGCGGGTTGTGATACGTTTGTATCTGGCTCAGGTATTTTCGGTAAAGAAAATAAGTCAGACGCTAACCGTTACGACAGCATCATCAAACAAATGCGCGAAGAATTGGCTAAGGCTTAATGCTTTAAAAGCTATTAACCACGAAGGGCGCGAAGAACACGAAGTTTTTTAGTGTTGTTGCGCGTGGTGCTGGAGTATGTAACTGCATAATGAAGCCGATATGAAGAAGCAATCTTACTTCGTGAGCTTCGTGCCTTCGTGGTAAAAAAAGAGAGTTTAAATGACACAAAAAATAAAACCGGGCTTTGTTCTTTTAGATTTGGACGGAACCTTAATTGATAGCGTACCTGACCTGGCCTATTGCGTTGACGAGATGATGAAACAACTCGATATGCCTGTGCGTGGTGAAAATGCAGTGCGTGATTGGGTAGGTAACGGCGTTGAACGTTTAGTTCGTCGTGCGTTAATTAACGCGGTTGATGGCGAGCCGGATGAAGCTTTGTTTGAAAAAGCTTACCCGGTTTTCTTGGACTTATACAAAGATAATACCTCCAAACGTTCTTGTGTTTACGCCGGTGTCAAAGAAGGCATTGAGTGGATGCTGGCGAACGGTTACCGTTTAAGCTGTGTGACCAATAAGGCGGAAGCCTTTACGATTCCGTTGTTGAAGGATAAGGGCTTGTTCGATTACTTTGAATTTGTGGTCAGTGGTGATACCTGCGAGCAGAAAAAACCTCATCCTATGCCGTTGTTGCATGCCGCCAAGTTGATGAATGTTTCACCCGAAAATGCCTTGATGTTGGGCGACTCTAAAAGTGATGTGAAGGCCGCGCGTGCCGCGGGGTTTCATATTTTCTGCATGACGTACGGTTATAACCATGGTGAAGATATTCGCGACTATGAGCCGGATGTCGTGATGGATTCGATGACCGAATTGGCGAATTACTTAGAGGCGAAATAATCGGCATGAGCGTGCAAACCCAATCCCATTTTGACGAACTCGCCAAACAAGGCTACAGCCATGCGCCGGTGATGCGCACCTTGTTGGCGGATTTTGAAACGCCTTTGTCGGTTTACTATAAATTGGCGAACGCACCCTATTCTTATTTATTTGAATCGGTGCAGGGCGGGGATAAATGGGGGCGTTATTCGATTATTGGTTTGCCTTCGGATACACATATTCGGGTAGATGGTCAGCAAGTGCGAGTGTTACGTGGCGGTGAGGTAGTTGAACATCAAGTCGCGACGGATCCCTTGGCTTGGTTAGAGGCTTATCAAACGCGTTTTAAAGTGTTGGATAATGCTCAGTTGCCGAAGTTTTGCGGCGGTTTAGTCGGTTATTTTGGTTATGACACCGTACGTTATGTTGAGCCGCGTTTAGCTCAAAGTCAGCCAGCAAGGGATGACATTGGCACACCGGATATTTTGTTAATGGTGTCACGCGAATTAGTGGTGTTTGATAATCTAAGTGGTCAAGTGCATGTGATTATTCAGGCCGATTTATCTAACCCCAATGCGTTTAAACAAGCACAGTTACGGATTGATGAATTGGAGCAGCAATTAGGCCAGTCATTTGAAAAGCCGGATAGCTTTGTATCTGATACACAAGTGGATGAAGCCGATTTTAGCTCTAGCTTTGGTGAGCAGGCATTTAAAGACGCGGTAGATAAAGTAAAAGAATACATTCTGTCAGGCGATGCAATGCAGGTTGTGCTATCACAGCAAATGTCGATTGAGTTTAAACAGTCGTCGTTAGATTTGTATCGCGCATTGCGTTATTTAAACCCATCGCCTTATATGTTCTATTTGAACCTCGACGACTTCCAGGTCGTGGGTTCTTCACCGGAAATTTTGGTGCGCTTAGAAGATGATTTGGTGACGGTTCGTCCGATTGCCGGTACACGTCGTCGAGGCGCTAATTTAGAGCAAGACCAGGCGTTGGAGCAGGATTTGTTAAATGATCCGAAAGAGGTCGCTGAGCATTTAATGCTGATCGATTTAGGGCGTAATGACGTGGGACGGATTGCCGAAGTGGGCAGTGTTAAGTTAACCGAAAAGATGATTGTCGAGCGCTATTCACATGTGATGCATATTGTGTCGAATGTGGACGGCACACTCAAGTCGGGTCTGTCGCCATTGGAAGTCTTGCGAGCCACCTTCCCAGCCGGCACAGTGTCAGGTGCCCCCAAAATTCGAGCGATGCAAATCATTGATGAGCTTGAACCCGTTAAGCGTGGAGTGTATGCCGGTGCGGTGGGTTATTTAGGTTGGCACGGCAATATGGATACGGCGATTGCGATTCGCACCGCTGTGATCAAGAATGACCGCTTGTATGTGCAAGCTGGAGCCGGCATTGTGGCTGATTCCGTGCCGCAAAGCGAGTGGGATGAGACCATGAATAAAGGGCGCGCCGTGTTTCGTGCGGCTGGGTTTGTTAGTCAAGGGTTGCGCACTGAGAACCCTCGTTCTTCACACCGATAAGGATAGGTAAAGTTTTATGTTGCTAATGATTGATAACTACGATTCATTTACCTATAACCTAGTGCAATATTTTGGTGAATTGGGTCAAGAGGTGCAGGTGCACCGTAATGATCAAATTTCGATTGAGCAGGTTGAGGCGATGACCCCGGACTATCTGGTGATATCTCCGGGGCCTTGTACACCGAATGAAGCGGGGATTTCGGTAGCGGCGATTAAGCATTTCGCCGGAAAAGTACCGATTTTAGGCGTGTGTTTGGGGCACCAGGCGATTGGTCAGGCGTTTGGTGGTCAGATTGTGCGAGCTAAACAGGTGATGCATGGTAAAACGTCGCCGGTTTATCACCACAATGCGGGCGTGTTTAGCGGTTTGCCTAACCCTGTCGAAACCACACGTTATCATTCGCTTGTGATAGAGCAGTCGAGCTTGCCAGATTGTTTAGAGGTGACGGCTTGGACACAAAATGAACAAGGCGAAATGGATGAGATTATGGGTGTGCGTCATAAAACCTTAATGATTGAGGGCGTACAATTCCACCCGGAATCGATTTTGACCGAACAAGGACATCAAATGTTACAAAATTTCTTAAATCACGCTCGGGGTGAAATATGACACTTTCGGAGGCTTTGGGTCGGCTCTTAAAACGCAAAAACTTAAGCGGTTCCGAAATGCAATCGGTGATGCAAACCTTGATGTCCGGTGAAGCGACCGATGCACAAATTGGTGGCTTATTAATGGCGTTGCGTATGAAGGGTGAAACCATTGAAGAAATTGCGGCCGCTGCTCAGGTCATGCGCAATTTATCAACGCGTGTCGACCTGGACGACCGAAGCCATTTAATTGACACCTGCGGAACAGGTGGTGACGGTGCGAACATTTTTAATGTTTCTACTGCGACCGCTTTTGTGGCATCGGCGGCTGGCGCACGTGTGGCAAAGCACGGTAACCGTTCTGTATCAAGCAAATCTGGCAGTGCGGATGTGTTGGAAGCGGCCGGTGTGAATCTAAATTTAAGCGTTAAACAAGTCGCCGCTTGTGTCGAACAAGTTGGGGTGGGTTTTATGTTTGCTCCGGCGCATCATGGTGCGATGAAGCATGTGGTCGCTGCCCGCAAAGAGTTAGGTGTGCGCACCATATTTAATGTGTTAGGACCACTGACTAATCCGGCGCAAGCGCCTTATCAAGTATTGGGTGTATATGACCGCGATTTATTGGTGCCGTTTGCCGAAGTCTTAAAGCAATTAGGTTCGGAGCATGTGATGGTGGTGCATGCGGAAGATGGCTTGGATGAAGTATCTGTGACCTGTCCGACCCATGTTGCGGAGCTTAAAAATGGCCAGATTCGTGAGTGGACGATTGATCCACAGGAATATGATATGGATCACGCTAGTTTGGAGGATTTGACGGTCGAATCCGCGCAACAGAGTTTGAATATTATTCGGGCCGCTTTCAATAATACCGATGGTGCGGCGAAAGATATTATTTGCTTAAATGCGGGCGCGGCTTTGTATGTCGCCGGCATTTCGAACAGTTTTGCCGAAGGTGTGTTGTTGGCACGCAGCACCATTGCTCAGGGCTTAGCCCAACAAAAACTAGATCAATTTATACAATTTACACAGGCCATTTGATGAGCAGACCGACCATTTTAAATAAGATTATCGAACGTAAATTTGCTGAAATCAGCGCGCAATGGCCAAGTATCAGTTTAGATCAAATGAAAGAGTTTGCTCAACAGGCCGATGCACCACGCGGTTTTGTTAAGGCGATGCAAGCCAAACTAGCGGCGGGGCAATCGGCGGTGATTGCCGAAATTAAAAAGGCCTCACCGAGCAAAGGTGTATTGCGTGATCCGTTTGATCCAGTGGCGATTGCAAAAAGTTATGAGCAGCATGGCGCAGCCTGTTTGTCTATTTTGACCGATGTGGATTTCTTTCAAGGTTCGCGTGAATATTTAGAGCAAGCCCGCGCGGCGGTGTCTTTGCCTGTTATTCGCAAAGATTTTATGGTGGAGCCTTATCAGGTTTATGAAGCGCGTGCGATGGGGGCCGATTGTATTTTGTTAATCGTTGCCGCGCTGGATAACGAAAAAATGGCTGAGCTCGCAGAGTTAGCGCAAAGTTTGGGTATGGATGTACTAATTGAGGTGCATGATGCTGAGGAGCTTGAGCGTGCGCTAGCGATTGATTTACCACTGATTGGTATTAATAACCGCAATTTGCATAACTTCGAAGTCAGTTTGCAAACCACGTTGGATTTGTTGGATGCTATTCCACAAGAGCGTATTGTGGTGACCGAAAGTGGTATTTTCACCCCGGAAGATGTGGCGTTAATGCGCGACCATAAAGTGAATAGCTTTTTAATTGGCGAAGCCTTTATGCGTGCGCATGATCCGGGCGAAGCCTTAAGTCAATTGTTTAAATAATCGTAATTAACAACCAGGCCTGGTCGTTTGAATGTTCAAGCACCAGGCCTGGTTGTTTTGGTTGGAACCAAGGAGAGGTCAAATGGATAAAATCGCAACCGTAAAATGGCTGGATGATATGAGTTTTGTCGGCCAAACCGAGTCAGGCCACTCTGTGGTAATGGACGGCCCACCCGCCATTGGGGGCCATAACCTTGGGCCACGTCCCATGGAAATGGTGTTGTTGGGTTTAGGTGGTTGTACCGCAGTAGATGTGATTATGATGCTACAAAAAGGTAAGCAAGATGTGCGTAATTGCCGCATTGAGGTCAGTGCCGAACGTGCTGAAACCGTACCCAAGGTTTATACCAAAATCCATGTGCAATATATTGTTGAAGGCAAGGATCTAGCAGAAGCGAAAGTGGCGCGTGCGGTGAGTTTATCGTCTGAAAAGTATTGTTCGGTATCGAAAATGCTTGAAGCGGCAGTTGAAATGACGCATGGCTTTGAAATTGTCGAAATCGATTAATCACGGCTTGCAATTTTCGATTTTGTCGGCATAATCGCCACTCTTTTTTAAATTCTAACCTAGGAAGGTGGGCCACTAATGCCTGAAAATATTCTAAAAACCGGTAACGAACACTTTGAGATCATAGAAAAAACCACGGTGATTGAGTCTAACTGGCCGACTCATGACCAAGCGGTGGATGATATTACTCAAGATCACTTTATTGTACGTGACGGTAAAGAATATGCAGGTACTCACTTGATTATCGACCTTTGGGGGGCGAAACGCTTAGATGAATTGGATTTAATGGAAAGTGCGTTGCGTGATGCTGTGGAAGCCGCGGGCGCAACTTTGTTGCATATCCATTTACATCACTTTACACCCAATGGCGGTATTTCTGGCGTGGCGGTTTTAGCTGAGTCGCACATTAGTGTCCACAGCTGGCCAGAACGCGATTTTGCCGCGTTTGATGTGTTTATGTGTGGCGATGCTCAGCCAGAAAAAGCAATTGATATTTTAAAACAGGCCTTTTCGCCCACTCAGGTGAATGTTGAAACCATTTTGCGCGGTGAAGTTTAAGTGAGTCAGGCCAAGTCGCGTTATTTAGAAACTTTGCACCAGGCCTGGGGCCAGTCCTTTGTAATGGATGAGGTGTTGTTTGAAGCTAAAACCGAGCACCAGCATTTAGTGATTTTTCAGAATGCGCAATGGGGGCGGGTAATGGCGTTGGATGGCATGATTCAAACCACCGAGCGCGATGAATTTATTTACCACGAAATGCTCACCCATGTGCCTATGTTTGCCCATCCAGAACCCAAGTCCGTATTGATAATCGGCGGTGGCGATGGCGGAATTTTGCGCGAAGTATTAAAGCATTCAAGTGTCGAAACGGTTACCCAGGTTGAAATTGATGCTCAGGTGGTGGAGATGTGTAAAACCTACTTTCCTAAGCATTCGGATGGTGCATTTGATGACGCACGTTTAAATTTGGTGATTGGCGACGGCGTGGCGTTTGTTAACGAAACTGATTTGAAGTTTGATGTGATTATTTCCGATTCAACCGATCCGGTTGGCCCAGGTGAGGTGTTGTTTACGTCGCGTTTTTATACAGGTATTAAACGCTGTTTAAATCCGGGTGGGGTTTTTGTTGCGCAAAATGGTGTGAGCTTTTTACAGACGGATGAAGTATTAACCTCACAGAAACGTTTATCACCCTTGTTTGAACAGGTCGGATTTTATAGCGCGGCGGTGCCGACTTATGTGGGCGGCATTATGACGTTTGCTTGGGCTTCTGAGGTTTTAAAACCCAATGATGTAGAGTTAAGTCAGCTGCTAACACGTTATCAGCAGGCGGGTTTTAAAACACGTTATTACAATCCAGCCTTGCACCAGGCCTGCTTTGCCTTGCCGCAATATTTGTTAGATGAACTTTAGCTCGCGCTTAAACAAACTGATCGGTTAAAGCGGGATCGCCAGAAGGTTGGTTTGATAATACCTGCGATACAGCTTTGCTAATCCCTTGGCATAAAGCCTGTAAGTTTTCAGCTGAAATATTATAAGCCGGCATGGTGTAAACCAGACGTCCAAAAGGTCTTAACCAAATGCCGTTTTGAATCGCGGCTTGTTGGATTGCGTAACTCAAATCATCTCGTGTTAATTCGACCACCCCAATTCCCCCTAAGACTCGTACATCTTTGACTTCTTGGTATTGCTTCAAGGATTCAAAAGCCTGGGTTAAGTGTGTGCTGATTTGATTAACCTGGTTTTGCCAGTCTTGGCTTAACAGTAGTTCTAAGCTGGCTAAGGCGATGCGGCAGGCGAGTGGATTGCCCATAAAAGTGGGGCCATGCATCAGTAATCCTGGGTTTTGTTGGCTAATGGTGTCGCTAATGTGTTGGGTGCAAAGCATCGCCGCTAATGTCATATAGCCACCAGTTAAAGCCTTGCCGATACACATAATATCCGGCGAAATATCCGCCCATTCACACGCAAACAATTTGCCGGTACGGCCAAAGCCAGTCGCAATTTCATCGGCAATTAACAGCACTTCGTATTGATCGCATAACGCTCTCGCGCGTTTGAGATATTCAGGGCGGTAGAAACGCATGCCGCCCGCCCCTTGAACTAAAGGTTCCAAAATGAAGGCCGCCAGTTCGGTGTGATGTTGTTCAAATAAGGTTTCAAGCGCTTGAATGTCATGATCGTTTTCAACCACAAGGCCTGGTTGTGGTGCGGGAGCAAATAGATTGGGCATTAGGTTGTCACTGAATAAGTGATGCATACCTTCGTTCGGATCACAAACTGACATGGCGCCAAACGTATCGCCATGATAGGCGTGTTGTAGCGCAAGAAATCGATGCTTTTCGGGGCGCTGACGACTTTTCCAGTACTGTAAAGCCACTTTAAGTGCCACTTCGACCGACACTGAGCCAGAGTCTGCAAAGAAAATCTTGTCTAAACCTGTGGGGCTAACTTGAATTAATTTGCTTGCTAATTGAATGGCAGGTTGGTGGGTAAGTCCACCGAACATAATATGGCTTAAGGTTTGAATTTGATCAATCGCAGCTTGATTAATCGTTTCGTGGTTGTAGCCATGAATACTCGACCACCAGGAGGACATGGCATCAATCAGCGTACGACCGTCTTGCAGTGTAATATAACTCCCTTGTGCTGATGCAACTTCAAGTTGTAAATGACTGGATGGTAATTTGTTATAAGGGTGCCAAATATGCTGTTGATCAAAATTCTGAGATTGCATGGTTATCTTACTTAAGCCTGTAAAATCGTAAAGAATCGCATACCGATGCTAGAAAATCAAATAGGCTAGCATTTGTATAACGAAACGAAATGTAGGTTTAATGTTTAAATCTGGTTGACAGGCCTTTTTTTATCGGTAAAATACGCCGCACATTTGGAGGGTTTCCCGAGCGGCCAAAGGGGGCAGACTGTAAATCTGCTGGCTCAGCCTTCGGTGGTTCGAATCCACCACCCTCCACCAAATTCGCGGGTGTCGTATAGTGGTTATTACCTCGGCCTTCCAAGCCGATGACGTGAGTTCGATTCTCATCACCCGCTCCATTGTCTAATGCTCTCATAGCTCAGTCGGTAGAGCGCTTCCATGGTAAGGAAGAGGTCACCAGTTCGATTCTGGTTGAGAGCTCCAATTTACGGCTGGTTAGCCCAGTCTAATGTAATTATGCTAAACGGGGTTTCGTCATGGCAAAAGCTAAGTTTGAACGTAACAAGCCACATGTAAACGTAGGCACGATTGGTCACGTTGACCATGGTAAAACTACATTGACAGCGGCGCTAACCATTGTGCAAGGTAAGAAGTTTGGTGGTGAGTCACGCGCCTAC
>NZ_DATCSL010000029.1:0-1142 GCF_036568485.1 Thiomicrospira sp. | reverse complement strand
TTTAACGGCTTATCTTTGTCTTTATAAATACCGACATGATAAGCCCAACAAAATGCTAAGGCGTTCACTGCGACTAATTTGCTGACCCGATCAAGATGGGTTAAGTGGGTATCTTCAAGATTAAAGCCACGGCCCTTTAGACAAGCAAATAAAGTCTCAATCTCCCAACGCTTAGCATAGCTTGTCATCGCATCCACTGTTTCTAGTTGATTGGTGGCCACAATCACTAAACCATAGTCTTTATCACGCTTGGCAAATACTCGAACCAAACAACCATCGACAGTCAGTATTCGTCCATGTCGATATGTTTCTTGATGGCTAACATGGCGTAATAACTCTTTAATCTGTACCAACTTGCCATGATGATTCTTAACTTTACTGTTCTTCTTAATCCGTATGGCAAAGGGTATGTGATTATTGGTGAGCCAGTTAAACCATTTTTCGCCAACAAACTCTCTGTCTGCTACTATCATCTCAAGGTTATCTTTGCCAAATTGTTTGATAAACCGCTCAATAAGTTCACAGCGTTCAAGATGGTTTGTATTACCTCGCTTATCTAGCATTTGCCAGTATAAGGGGATGGCTATCCCTTTATATACCACCCCTAGCATAAAGATGTTGAGGTTACTTTTACCCCATTTCCAGTTGGTGCGGTCAATGGTTAAGGTGACTTTGCCTAGCCCAAATAGTCGATATATCATTAAAGCCAGTTGATCGTAGTCTATCCTCGCTTCGGCAAAAAATCGCTGTAGTCTGCGATAGTGACTGTCGGTCTTGCCACCCTTAGGAAGGTGTCTTGCTATTTTTTTTAAGATTACTGCTTTGAGCAGTAATCAGGGCTATTATCATTAGGCTCAAACAATTGTTTCTTGCCTTGTTCATGCTCAGGTTTTGGGTTAAAGTTTCACTAAGTCTGTTAAAGTTTCACTAAGTCTGTTAAAGTTTGGCATGGTCTGATTCGTCTTAAAAATTACTATTATGCCTTTGCTTTAACAGACTTTTTTGTTTTTTTGTCGTGTGCAGAGTAATTTATTCTTCATATGTCTTTTCCTGTTATATATTCCACCTTTTTCAATCATCTACAATTTTCCATTTTTGCTATTGAAAATTATCTATTATTCATAAGCTGACCTAATTATTAC